>CAZBCO010000285.1:0-12477 GCA_964490295.1 uncultured Planctomycetota bacterium | reverse complement strand
CCTCGCGTGAAAATCCTGGCCGCCATCACCGCCGCGGTGGTGCTGGTGGCGGTGCTCTCCGACCTGCTGGCTCCGGGCGAACCGAAGCCCCGCTTGTATCCCGACAACCTGTTGACCGAGAACCCGTCGTTCGAGGCCCCCGGCCCCGGCATCTCCGGGTGGATTACGGGCATCGGCACGGCCGGCCTGGACCGCAAGAATGTGGCCGACGGGGCGCAGGCCCTGCGGCTGGTCTCGGCCACCGGAGCCGGCCCCGACATCTCCGCCGTCACATGGAGCGGCTCGGTCATTCCGATCAATCCGGCAAAGCAGTACGAGATGTCGGCCCTGGTGCTGAACACCGAGGGCGAATCGGTGGCCCTTGCAGTGCGGTGGGTGAACCGCGAGATGCCATGGCTGGTGACCTCGCCGCTGGGTCGGCGGGTGAGCGATGCCCGCGACTGGCGGCGGATCGCCACCACCTTCAAGCCGCCGTCCTGGGCGACCGAGGCGCGCTTCGGAGTGGTGATCATCGGGCAGGGTTCGGCCCGGTTCGACGGCCTGCTGGTGCGTGAGGCGGGCAGCGCCCCGACCGGCGAGGCGGTCCTCGCCGCGCGCCTCCAGTCGGAAGTCGGCCCGGACGGCCAGTTCTCTCTGAAGATCGACGGCCGGCCGGTGTTCGCCCGCGGGCGGCTGGCCTTGACCGCCGGCGGGCGGATGATCAACCAGATGCTCGGCGTCATCCGGGAGGGCTTCCCGGTCGCCAAGGGGATGACGATCCGCGTCGCGGGGGAACTCGACCCGGAGGGCACACTGCCGTTCACGCAAACCCTGACCAGCGACGGCACGCGGCTGAGCATCACCTACGATGTCCGCACCGCGTCGGCTCCCGACGCCCTGGTCGCTCTGGAGGCCGTTTCGGACCCGGCCCTGTTGGGAGACCAATTGCGGGTCGATTCGGTTCAGGTGTCCGGCCCGTTTGAAAACAAGGCCGGGGTGCGGCTGATTACGCTGTTCCGCGGCCCGCAGCGCGTGTTCATCGAGGTGACCCCGCAGGCCACGGTGAGTGCGACGGTCGGGGCGGGCGACGCCGCCCATTGGCGGTTTGAGTTCCCGACACCCACCGCCGCCGGCCGCTTCGAGCCAAGCCTCGTGTTCACCGCCACCACCCCGCAGGCCGAGGCCGCCGTCCGGGCCGCCCTGCAAAAAGGCATCGACGCGGAGAACGACGGCGATCTGGCCGAGGCGGTAAAGCAGTACCAAGCCTTCGCCGAACGCTTCCCGCTTTATCTTGAGGAACGCTCCGAGGCCGACCGGCGGCTGCGCGGCGTTCGGAACGAAATCGCATCGCGGATTAAAACGGTAAAGAGCCTTGTCAACCGGGCCAGAGCGTCCCGCGAAGACGGCGATTTCGAGAGTGCGGAGAGCGCCTGCACCCAATTGGTCAAGCGGCTGGAAGGCACCGACGAGGCCCGCGAGATCGGCGTGCTGCTGACCGCCCTGCGGCAACAGCGCCAGGAGGCCGCCCGGCAGAAGCACGAGGCCCAGGCCGCCGAACTCATTGCCGAGGCGAAGCGCTCCATCGAGGAGAAGAAGTATTTTATCGCGCGGGCACAACTCGAACACATCAGCAAGGCCTTCCCCGACACCCCCGCTGCCGCCCAGGTGCCCGACCTGCTGAAGACCATCCCGGAGCCGTAACCGCGCGGCAGAGGCACACGCTCTCAACCAGCCGCCCGGCCGCGCCACGCCGAATCGCGCGATTGACAAGCCCCGCGCCGCCCCCTAGAATCGTCTGCACGTCAAATCGAGGACCGGATATGGCATCATTGACCGTTGTTGAAGGGCCGGGGCAGGGCGAGCAGGTCACCCTGGGCGAGCGCACCACCGCAGGCCGCTCGCGTGATTGCGACCTGCGCATCCGCGACGAGGTCTCCTCGCGCGTTCACTTCGAAATCATCAGCACGCCCCAAGGCCATATCCTCAAGGACCTGGACTCCAGCAACGGCACCTTTGTGAACGGCCAAATCATTACCGAGCATCGGCTGCGTGACGGCGACCGCATTGGCGTGGCCGGCGTCACGCTGCATTTCTCACAAGCGGACCGGGTGGACCCCGCCGAGCTGATGGCAGAGCCGGCGGACGTGACGCCAAGCCCCGAAGCGAGGCCTGCCCGCAGCCTGCCCAATGTGCCCGGCTACCGGATCAAGCAGCCGCTGCGGGGCGATGATCTGTGCGAGCGTTTTCTGGCGACCGAGGTGGCCATGGAACGCCCCGTGGCGGTCGAGCTGCTGGCCCAGCCCCGGGGCAGCACCCCGGCGGCCGCGGCGCAACGGCTGCGTGCGGCGGCCCAACTGGAGCATCCGGCGTTCGCGCATATTTACGCCGTAACCGAGGCATCGGGGCGTGTGGTCGCGGCACGGGAGACGACGGCGGGGCTGTCGATGTGGGAGCTGGCGGGCAAGATGACGCCGGACACCGCGTTGGAAGTCGCGACGACCGTGGCCGAGGCGATGGCCGAGGCTCACGCCGCCCGACTGGTCCACGGCTCCCTGCGGCCCGACCGGATCGTCCGCACCAACGCAGGGCACCTCAAGCTGCTGGGCATCGGCCTGCCGGCCCCGGCGACGGAGGCCCTGTCGGAAGCTCCCGACCTGCAACAACGCCCCAGCCGGGTCGCGTATATGGCGCCGGAGCAACTGAAGGGGCACGTGGCCGACGAGGCCTCGGACATCTACGCGCTGGGGGCGTCGCTCTATCACATGCTCACCGGGCGAACGCCGATTCCGGCGACCTCCGAGGCGGCATTAAAAGCCCGCCTCGAAACGGAAACGCCTCTCCCGGTGCGCTCTCTGGTCGAGAAGGTTCCGCGCGGCTTCGCGGAGCTGATTGACCGGATGCTGGCCCGTCACCCGGCCCAGCGGCCCGAATCGATGGCCGCGGTGGCCGAACAACTGAAGGCCCTGGCCCGAAGGTCGGCTCCGGGCGTCGGCGCTCCGGGGATGCGAACCGAGGCCGAGGCTCAGGGCCTCTCGGCCAGCACGATCATCATCATTATTCTGACCGTGCTGTTGCTGATTTCGGGCTTTATCATCGGCCGCCTGTCGGGCAAACGCTTCATCGGCCAGCCGCCCCCGGCGCGTGAGGCCTCCGAGGCCGAAAACCGCCGGTAAGCGGCACCCCTTCTAAGCACCGCCCTGCCCTGCTATTCTTCTTCTTTCAGCTTGGCGCGCTTGGCGACGACCTGTTGCTGGATGTTGGCGGGGACCGGCTCGTAGCGGCTGAATTCCAGCGTGTATGAGCCTTCGCCGCCGGTGATCGACCGGAGCTCGGTCGAGTAGGTCTGCACCTCGGCAAGCGGAATTTCGCCGCTGATCATCTGCATATCGCCGACCACGCCGGTATCGGAAATCCGACCGCGACGGCCGCTGAGGTCGCTGGTGACATCGCCCATCGAGCGGGACGGGATGGTGATCTCAAAGTTGACGATGGGTTCCAGCAGGACCGGCTTGGCCTTGGTTACGCCGTCGGCAAACGCCCGGGAGCCGGCCAGCTTGAACGAGGCCTCGTCGGAGTCCACCGTATGGAACGAGCCGTCATAGACCTCGACGCGCACGTCCACGACTTGGAACCCGGCGATCACGCCCTTGGACATCGCCTCCATCACGCCCTTTTCAATCGCGGGGATGAAGTTCTTGGGGATGGAGCCGCCGACGGTGGCGTCTGCGAATTCGAGGCCCCCGCCGCGTTCGTTGGGTAACACCCGCAGGTAGACCTCGCCGAATTGGCCGCGCCCGCCGGTCTGCTTCTTGTGGCGGTGGTGGCCGTCGCCCTGGGCCATCACCGTTTCCTTGTAGGCAATCTCCGGAACCTTGGTCTCGACCTCCAGCTTGTAGCGACGCTTCAACTTGTTCAACACCACGTCCAGATGCAACGACGACATCCCGCGCACCACCAGCTCCTTGGTCTGCGGGTCCAGCTCAAAGGTGAAGGCGGGGTCTTCCTCGGCGACTTTATGGAGCGATTGCGAGATTTTCCCCTCGTCGCCTCGGCTCTTGGGCGAGACGGCCAAGGCCACCATCGGCGTGGCCAGGGGGATGTGGCTAAACTCGACATCGATCCCCTCGCCGAGCAGGGTGTCGTTCAGGGCGATGTCTTCGATTTTGGCCACCGCTCCGATATCACCGGCGACCAGCTTGGGGGTCGTCTCGTGCTCCTTGCCCTGGGGCTGGAGCAAGGCGTTGATGCGCTCGCGCTTGCCGGTGCGCAGCACCTTGAACGAGCCGCCCTCGGTGAAGCCGCTGACCACGCGGAAGAAGGCGATCTTGCCGACGAAGGGGTCGGTGAGAATCTTGAACACAAACGCGGAGAACGGACCGTCGAGGGGCACTTCGACCGCCGTCTCGGCATCGCCCGGTTTGTGCGGGGTCAGGTTGACACGGGCCGAGGGGGCGGGGAAATACGACGCGATGGCATCGAGCACGGCGTCCACGCCGATTTGCTTTTCCGCCGAGCAGCAGAGGATGGGCACGATCGCCCCGGTGGCCACGGCCTTGACGAAAGCCCCGGTGATTTCATCCGGGGCCAACTCGCCCTCTTCGAGGTACTTTTCCATCAGCGCGTCGTCGGTCTCGGCCACCGCCTCGACCAGCTCGTCCATCGCCTCGGCCTCGCCGCCCAGAAGCTGCTTGACGCCGGAGCAGCCTGAGCCGGGGTTTTCAGGGACCATCACCGGCACACAATGCTTGCCGAAGGTGTCCTGCACCTGGGCCAGAACCTTGTCGTAGTCCGCGCTGTCGGAGTCGATCTTGGTGATGCAGATCGCTCGCGGCATCTGATAGTTGCAGGCCACCTCCCAGGTGCGTCGGGTGTTGACGCCCACGCCCGTTGCCGCAGAGACACACACCAGGGCGATGTCTGCCGCCGTCATGGCGGTGACCGCCTCACCGAAGAAATCCGGATAGCCGGGCGTATCCAACAGATGGATTTGCTTGCCCTTCCAGGTCCCGTGGGCCACGGCCGCGTAGATCGAGTGCTGCCGTTCGTGCTCTTCCTCATCGAAATCCATCGCCGAGGTTTTGTCGTTCACGCTGCCCGCCCGCGGCACCGCGCCGGTCACCTTGAGGATGGTATCTGCCAGAGTGGTTTTGCCGGCATCGGCATGCCCCACCAGAGCCACGTTCCGAATCTCTTCAGTCGAATGTGCCATCAAAAACTCCAATCTGCTGGTCTATTACAAGTCCCGCCAGAACCCGCACATTATAATCATGCCCTCCGGCGACACAAGTAAAAATCGCCGAGGTTTGGAAGCTGAGGCCATTTTCAACCCGAAGCAGGCCGCCGATGCCGCGGGCCGGAACCGCATCTTACCCCCCTAAAAACGGAATTATCACGGGGTTGGAAGCCGTCCGATAAGGCCCTTTTGTCCGTTGAAAAGCCCGCCGCCCCTTGACAGGCGCGGCGGGATATGGTGTTCTGAGAAAGCGATTTACGGGTATTACGAGGACTTTTGAGCGATGTTCACGTTTGTTCTGGTGCTGGTAGCCTGGGTGTTTTCTCTTTGTCTTCACGAATACGCCCACGCCCGGACGGCGCTGGCGGGCGGCGATTGGACGGTGGTGGACAAGGGCTACCTGTCGATGAACCCGCTGCGCTACATGCACCCGCTGTATTCGATTTTGATGCCGCTGGTTTTTCTGGCTCTGGGGGGCATCGGCCTGCCGGGCGGGGCGGTGTATATCGAGACGGCCCGGCTGCGCGGCCGCTGGTGGGCGAGCGCGGTCTCGGCGGCGGGGCCATTGAGCAACGCCGTGCTGGCCGTGGCGCTGGCCGCCGTGTTCCATTTCGCTCTGCCGGAGGGCCACAAGCTGGCAGCCCCGGTCGCTTTTTTATGTATGTTGCAGGTGACGGCGGTACTGCTCAACCTGCTGCCCATCCCGCCGCTGGACGGCTACGGGATTGTTGCCCCTCACCTGTCCCACACCACGCGGATGCAGACCGATGCGGCCGGCCGCTGGGCGATCTGGGTGGTCTTTATCTTATTGTGGTACGTGGAACCGGCCGCGCAGGCCTTCTGGGGGCTTGTCTTCAGGGTGCTCGATACGCTCGGCATCCCGCGATGGATGGTGGTGCAGGGCCTTGATGCCTTTATGTTCTGGCGCACCGGCTGACGGTGTCGGCCCGACAGGCCGGGCTACTTGGCCTTCACGTCGTAGCAATAAAGATTTTTATCGTAACGGATATAAAGCCGCCCGCCGATGACCACCGGGTGCGCCCAACTGGGGCCGGAGCCTGCGACCTTGAACCGGCCCTTCATCTCCATTTTTTCCGGTGAGCAGGTGGCCAGGCCGACCTGACCGCCGCGCTCGCCAAACAGATAAAGCATCCCGTCGGCGTAGCAGACCGAGCCTTTACCCACGCCGGGTTCGCTCCATTTGACCTTTCCGGTCTCCAGTTCGAGACAGTTCCAGCGGTTGGAGTGGTTGCCGTAGATATGGCCCTCGTGAATGATGTACCCGCCGTGATGGCAATCCATCTGGAGCGTGGTCCACGCCTGCTTCGCCGTGGCCTTGTCATCGGTGACGCTGAGCTTCAACGAGATGCCGCCCTTGCGGTAGCCGTTCGCCCAGAAGACGTGCCCGTCGGCATAGGCCGGCGTGGGGCAGTTCGCCGTGTTGCGATCGCAGAACTTGTTGGACCAGAGCAGCGAGCCGTCTTTGGGGCTGACCGCGAAGATGCCGGAGCCGGTGCCGTTGATAATTATCGGGACGCCATCGAGCGTGACCGCGATGCACGAGCTGTAATGAGCGGTGGCGGAGAACCCCGAGCTGACCCATACCCGCTTGCCGTCGGCCTTGTTCAGGGCGACGAAGGCGTTGCGCCCGCCGGGCATGACCACGACCAAGTCGCCGATAATCAACGGCGATTCGGAGTAGCCCCAACGCGGAGCGCGCCCGCCAAAGGCGGTCATCGCCTGCTTCCATATCTGCTCGCCGGTCTTCGCATCGTGACAGGCCAGCACACCTCGACCCGACAAGACATAAAGCCGCCCGTTATCATAAGTCGGGGTACATCGGGAGCCTTGATAGTTCTTTGCCCAGGCATCGTCCACATCTTTTTGCCAGAGGACATTGCCCTCCATGTCGAAGGCCAGCAGACGCAATTTCTTACCGAAATCGCCCAGCATATAGATTCGGCCATCAGCGACGGAGACGCTGGAGTAGCCCTTGCCGACCTTATCGGACTTCCAGAGCAGCGGCGGGCCGCCCTTGGGCCATTCCTTGAGCAGGCCGGTATCCGGGCTTTTCCCGTCCCGGTTCGCGCCGCGCCAGCCGGGCCATTCCGCCTCGCCCGCCGAGGCGTAGGTCGCCAGGCATGCCATCGCCACCACACCCATCACGCAGAGGAGCTTCATCTTCATATTCGATTCTCACAATATAAGTGACCGGTCAACTCTCTGTATTGTCCCCAAAACTCGAACAAAGTCAACAACACAATGCCGAGCTTCGGGATAGGATTGGCTTGAATAAGGCTTGTATCCCGCATCCGCTGTGGTAGAATGGGGCCACTGAGGATGCCCGCTGGATGTGAAGGCAGCCTGGGGACCGAAACCATGACTCATTTGGAAAGCTGCACACATGTCAAGCCAAGTTGAAGCCAAGAACATGGCCGTTTTTTGTGATTTTGAGAACATTGCCCTCGGCGTGAAGAGCGCGGATTGTGCCAAGTTTGACATCAATAAAGTCCTGGAGCGCCTGTTGCTCAAAGGCAACATCGTCGTCAAAAAGGCTTACTGCGACTGGAACCGCTACAAGGAGTTCAAGGCGGCGATGCACGAGGCGTCGTTCGAGCTGATCGAAATCCCCCACGTGAGGATGTCAGGCAAGAACTCGGCAGATATCCGGATGGTGGTCGATGCTCTCGACCTGTGTTACACCAAGGAGCACGTCGATACCTTCGTGATCATCAGCGGCGACTCCGATTTCTCCCCGCTGGTCAGCAAGCTGCGCGAGAACAACCGGGTGGTGATCGGCTTGGGCGTGAAGAATTCCTGCTCCGACCTGCTGATTGCGAACTGTGATGAGTTCATCTATTATGACGACCTGGTTCGCCGTCGCCCCGCCCGCACCGCCAGCCCCAAGAGTGCTCCCCCGCGGAAGAAGCCCCCGGCCGAACCGGCCAAGCCCGGCGACGATAAGAAGAGCGAGGCGTTCGACCTGATCGTCGAGACCTACGACGCTCTGGTCGAGGAGCGTGGCGAGGGCGAGAAAATCTGGGGGTCGATGATCAAGCAGACCCTCAAGCGCCGCAAGCCGGGCTTCAGCGAATCGTACTATGGCTTCCGCTCGTTCGGCCAACTGCTCGAAGAGGCCCAGGCCCAGGGCATCTGCGAGCTGGAGCTTGACGAGAAATCCGGCGGCTACATCCTCAAGAACTGTCACTCGGTCTGATCCGGCGGGAAGCGGTCAAACCCGCCCCGGACGATAGCGATTGGTCAACGGCAACCGGCGGTCGCGCCCGAAGGCCTTCGGGGTGATCTTAATCGCAGGAGCCGACTGACGGCGCTTGTATTCGGCCCGGTCCACCAGCTCAATCACCCGCGTCACCAGCTCGCTATCGAACCCCTCCGCCACGATTTCGCTCGGGGCCATGTCCCGCTCCACATAGCGCTCCAGAATCTGGTCGAGCAGCGGATACGGCGGCAGGCTGTCCTCGTCCTTCTGACCGGGCCGTAATTCGGCGGACGGCGCCCGGTCAATGGTCGCCTGGGGAATGACCTCGCGCCCGGCCCGGTCGTTGACCAGGCGGGCCAGGGCGTACACCCTCATCTTGGGCACGTCCTTGATCACCGCCAAGCCGCCCGCCATATCGCCGTACAGCGTGCAATAGCCGGTCGCGTTCTCGCTCTTGTTACCGGTGGTCAACACCATCCAGCCGAAGCGATTGGAGAGCGCCATCAGGATGTTGCCTCGGATGCGGGCCTGGAGGTTCTCGGCCGCGAGGCCCGGCTCCCCCTCGCCAAACGGCTCGCGGAGCATCTGCATATAGGCATCGAACGCGGGGCGGATCGGAACGGTCAACAGGCGGCAACCCAGGTTGGCTGCCAGCAGCTCGGCGTCGTTGAAGGTCTCGCTCGACGTATACTGTGAGGGCATCGTCACCGGGACCACGTTCCGGGGGCCTAGAGCCTCGACCGCGATGGCCGCCGCCACGGCCGAGTCGATCCCCCCGCTCAGCCCCAACAGCACCTTCTCGAAGCCGTTTTTGCGAACGTAATCGCGCGTGCCCAGCACCAGGGCGTGCAGAATCTCCTCGGTCTCGCCCTCGGCGGCGGGCAGTTCCACGGCCTCCGGCGGGCGGTCCGTGTCCAGAGCGGCCACCAGCAGATCGGGCTGGAAGCGTTTGGCCCTGGCCAGCAGGCGTCCGTCCGGCGCGACGACCAGGCTGCCGCCGTCAAAGACCAACTCGTCCTGCCCGCCCACCAGATTGTTGTAACACAGATACGCGCCGACGCGCCGCGCGAAGCCGCCGACAATCCCCTGCCGCACCGCCAGCTTGCCCGCGTGAAACGGCGACCCGGACAGGTTGACCACCACCTGGGTTCCCCGCTCGCGCAACTGCCGCTCCGCAGGCCCTCCCGCGACCCAGAGGTCCTCGCAAATCGTCACCCCCACCACCACGCCGTCCAGATCAAAGGTCAACGCCCGGTCGCCCGAAGTGAAATAGCGCTTCTCGTCAAACACCCCGTAGTTGGGCAGCTCGATCTTGCGATAGACCTGCTCGACGCGGCGCCGGCGAATGACCGCAGCGGCGTTGTACACGCCCGCCGCGTCCCCATCGGGGAAGCCGACCACCGCAACCGGGCCGTCGAGGCTCTCGGCCAGTTGCTCCAGCGCGCGGCGGCAGTCCGCCAGAAAGCTGGGCCGCAGCAATAAATCTTCCGGCGGATACCCGCACAACGTCATCTCCGGGAAGACCACCAGGTCGGCCCCGGCCTCGGCCGCCTGGGCCACCCCGGTGCGAATCAGCTCGCGATTGCCGGGCAAATCCCCCAACACGACATTCATCTGGGCCAGCGCCACGGTCAGCTTGGGCATCCAAAATCTCCAACAGGTGATCAGACCCCCATAGTGTGCGCGACAAAGCCCCCCGGCGCAAGAGGAATCCGGCTGGGAGCCGTGTACCTTTTGACTTTTCACACAAAATAGGCTATCTTTACGATAGGCGGGTCAACCGAAGGTGACATTGGGGGCAAGGGGATCGTGAAAAAAACCATTCTACACGTTGACGACGTAGCGATGTGGCGCGACTACGTCAGCAATCTGCTTGGCAAAGATTACGAGGTGCTCTCCTGCACCGACAGCAACAAAGCCCTGGCCAAAGTCAAGCAGGGCGGCATCGACATGGTCATCCTCGACCACCTGATGCCCGGGGCCGGGCCGCTCAGCCTGGGTATGGACTTGGGGGCGCATCTGCGCCGCATCCTCCCCGAGCTGCCGGTGATCATCTACACCGGGGCCTGGCGCGATTGTAACGGGGCCGACCGAAAAGAGCTCCAGCGCAAGACCAATGCCGTCATCGTCTTCAAACACGGGCGCGACCCGCACCTGGACAACCTCCGGAAACAGGTCCACACCCTGCTCTCACCCGAAGCCGAATCGCCCCCCCCCGCCGAACCGACCGGCGAGTGAGGGCGGGCACCCTCCTGCGATGAATGCCCCCTACCGGCGTCGCCGCTTGCGGCACAGCAGGCCGGCAAGCATGATCAGCATCGTGCTGCGTGGCTCCGGAACCGGCAAGGTCTGTGTTTGCAGCGGCCCGGCGGCTGCGAAAACGCTGGCATGGTCCACGTTGGCCCAGACAAAGTTCCCGTCGAGACTCAACCCCCAGTCGCCCAGCACATCCGTCGGCCCGCCCAGCACGAACGCTGCGTCGGGGTTATCCGTCAGGTTGCTTGGGTTTCCGGCCAGCAGCCAACTCGTCATCGAGTCGTCGTCGTCGTACCAGTAGAGGCGCAAGGTTTCGGGGTCGATCCCGAGAGCGGCGACCTCCTGGGGGTTGAAGAAAAGCTGCATGGTGTAGAAGGTGTCGTCGATGGAAAGCCCCTCGACGCTGACGCCGCCCCCGACGAAGGCAGAGCCTTCGGGCAGCCCGGCGACGCCGAATCCCTGGAGGCTGCCGTAGGGGACATACTCGGTTTCCGCCGTGGCCCCGTCCAACTCGGCGTCGGCCTGGGGAATGAGAGCAAACGATGCGGTCTCGCCGTCGACCGAACCCCCCAGAAGGATATGGCCATAATCGTTCATCGTGGTGCCGCTTTCAAACTGCACGTCCTTCCCCGCCAGAGCGTCCGGTATTGTGACCAGCGGGCTTATCTCGACCACCGCATTGCCGCGAATGATCACGGGTTTAAAAACACCGCCTGGGTAGGCGTGCGCCAAGATTTCACCCGCGTTGTTGATACTAATACCGGACGTGTTCGTCCCCGGATCGAACAGCATCGAGAGGTCTGTCACCTGCTTTGTGGTCACATCGATAGAGAAGGCAACCAATCTGTAGATACCGGAATCATCAAAAAGCGCACGGCCCACCGCAACGTTGGCGTCGTTAATAGAGAAGAGGCTCGTATAATCGGGCGTCGAGCCGAGACCTGCCGCGATATCATCCATCAGAGAGTTGACGTCAGTGTCGCCGCTATGGGTGTCATACATGTACGCATCGCTGAAGCTCGCTACCCCGACGGCCATGCCGTTGTTATTCATGTCGTAAACCGTCCCCCAGGTCTCGCCTTGGAACACCGGGCCGTTCGCATTATTAATCGCCCCCGCATCATAATCGAAGATGCGGAGCTGACCGGCGACCACGCGGTTACTCTCGTTGATGGCTGCGGCCGCGCCATTCTGATGCCGGTGGTCGAAATCAATCGTTGTTTGAGACCCGGCGGGCTGCGCGGGGTCATAGACCATCGGATAGGTGTCCCAGTACGCGGTGCCGCGGACGCTTCCCGCCACGATGCCCGCATCGTTGATGCTGCGGGCGAGCGATGATGTAATCGGATCATTAACCCCCGTGACGCCGTGTTGATCCACCAGCAGCGTGTGAATGTCTGTGCTCTCGCCGGTATTCAGGTTATAGCTGAAGGCACGGCTCGTATCATAACCGCCGGGGGCGTCGGAACCCACCACCACACCGTGGTTGTTGACATCAAAAAGCGTTGTAACTGGCCAATAGTCAATCTCACCTAATTCTCCGATCTGCACGAGATCATACCGCGAGGGAACCGCGGCCGCCTCCGGCAACGCGGCCCAAGCCCCCAGCCACACCGCAAGACACGCCGCTATAAGGCGGCTTGCTCCGGCACCGGCTCCGCCCCGATGCCCTCCCGTCAAACGCCGAGTGCGAATGCTCCCCGATTGCTTCCGCGAAACACTGATCAAGCCTGCCATCATCATTGCCCTCCTCATTTCCAAACCTATGAAATCCCACACAACCACACAG
>CAZBCO010000284.1:0-2732 GCA_964490295.1 uncultured Planctomycetota bacterium | reverse complement strand
CGTATGCCAGCGGTCGGATTTGGGCTGGTCAAGGCCCTTGGATTCCGGCTGCATCTGCCAGGGGCCATTCAGGCTGATCGACGGCGTAAATCGCAAGTTGGTCCTCCAAGCTCCCGAACGCAGGCATTATAGCGGCATGGGGCGCAGGGGACAATATCCCGGACGCCCGACCCGGCTGGAAGGGGCGTTGGGTCAGTCGGGGTTGATGATGCCGGAGCCGCCGACGCCGGGGCAGACCTGGGCGACGATGGGCAGGCCGCGCGGGCGGCAGTAGTTCTCTTCAATGGCCGCGATGACGTCGTCGGCCCGGTCCCGACGCACCAGCACGACAATGCAGCCGCCCAGCCCGGCGCCCACCAGCCCGGCCCCCAGCACACCGGGGACTTCGCGGGCGGTATCGACCATGAAATCGAGCTCTTCACAACTGGCGTCATAGCCGCCCGGCTGGCGGAAGAGGCGCGCGGCCTCGCGCCGTTCGGGGTCGTTGCTGCGCACTGCCTCGGTCAGGCGGTCGAGGTCGGCATCGGTCAGCGGCTTGTCCAGCGGCACGCGCCGTCCGTCCACCACGTGGGTGACCCGGTCGCCGTCGTGCGAGAGGTTGATCAGCTCGCCGAAGCCCTTGACGTCGTTCTCTTGGAGCATGGCCACGGCCTGCTCGCTGCGCAGGCACTCGGCGATGCCGTAGAGGCACACCTGGCGGATGCGGTAGCCGTGGTCCATCTCGTCGTGCGAGCGGAAGATGCGCTTCAGCTCGTCGGGCTGGTCGGAGAGCATCTCGCCCACCTCTTGCCGCGAGCAGCGTTCCGGCAGGGCCTTGAGCATCTGGTAGATTTCGCCCTCGTCCACGCCCAGCGTCTGGGGGGTCACGTCGCGCAGGTGCTCCATCCGCGAGGCGAGCTCCGGGAACCGCTTTCGGAGCAGCAGCAGGCCGATTTCATACCCCGCGACGCGCTGGTTGAACACATTGCGCGCCCCGGCGGTCTTGGCCGCGATGACCAGGCTGTTGCAGAGTACGGCGACGCAGTCTTCGGGCAGGGGCACCGACTCGGCGGAGATGGGGAAGGAGCCGATGTGGGCCAGGTAGTTCTTCTTGCCGAAGATGATCGCGGCGTGGTCGCCCCCGCCGCCTCGCGTGCCCACGTACCACTCGGCATACCAGCCGTGTTCCGCCATTTCCGCCCGGCTCATCTTCAGGTCGTTGACCTGCATGCAGGCTTCCATGCTGGCGACCACGATGGAGGAGGAGGAGCTGAGGCCCGACGCTGCTCGGACGTTGCCGCTGACAAAGATGTTCATCCCTTTGAGTCGCGGGCAGAACCGCCCGTTGGGGTCGGTGTGCAGGTGCTGCATGTAGAGCACGCCGGCGCGGACATAGTTGGACCAGTTGGCCTGGGTGCCGGCCGCCACGCGCTCCTGGTAGCGCTCCATGGTCCAGGCGTCCCAGTCGGCGATGCGTTCGCCTTTGGGCAGCTCCTCGCCGATGCTGAACTGGCAGGGGGGGTAATGGTAGTCCAGGTTGCGGAGCACGACCAGGTCGTCGTCGCGGGCCTCGACGACAAAGATGGTGTCGCCGACGGCCAGGGCGTTGACCGCGCCGCCGCGGTGGTCGATGTGCATCCCCAGCAGGTTGACGCGCCCGCAGGCCCTGGCGATGGTCACTGCGGCGTAGGGCGAAAAGGTTCGGGCGAACCCGTCGAGGGCCTTGAGCCACATCGGCAGGCGGCGCTCGACCTCGATCGTCTCGGTCCCGTAAAGTTCCTTCAGGCCCTGATAGACCGAGCTGGTTCGGTCCTCGAAAAGAGCTTTCCATTCATCGACCGAGCGCGCACCGCGCATAGCGGACTCCTTAGATGCTTTTCCGGAGCGTGGCCTGTTCGAGCACTTCGTGCTCCAACGGCTTGTTCTTCAGTATCTTATCGGGCCCATAGAAGCCTTTGTTTAGTCGGTTGAGCTGATAGCAGATCACCCAGGGGCCGAGGAACACGCCGGGGTCGCTGACCGTGTTGCATCCCACCTGGCTGAAATCACCGAGAATGATGCCCACTTTTCGGCGGCCGGTATCGTAGCGCGTGCCCTGATACTCGACCGAGATGGTCTTGTGGTCGACCAGGTCGAGCACCCGCAGGTTGGCGCTGGTGGCCTGGTTGCCGAAGTGCGAGCGGAAGCCGCACAGGCTGTCGCCCACATAGCAGGGGTGTGGGAAATCGGTTTTGTTCATCATCACCGAGTTCTTGATTTCGCCGCGCAGCGTGGTGCCGTCGCCGACCAGTACGTCACCGCGCAGGTAGGCCCCCTGGCGGATGGTGTTGTGTCGGCCCAGCAGGACCGGCCCGACCAGGCCCGCGCCCGGCTCCACCACGGTGTCTTCCCCGACCACGATACTACCCCGGTCCAGCCAGACGTGAACGCCCAGCACGCGCGCCCCGCGCCGCACATAAAGCGTGTTCGGCTCGCCGTCGCTGCCGACGATATAAGCGGGGTCGAACACCGCCCCGGCTTCCAGGCGGACGATGAAGTTCCCCACGCACCGAGCCTCGAAATCGTCCTGCGTGAACGTGGTGAACGGTTCCGGGTCTTCGATCACCGTCGGAATGGTGGCGTTGAGGTAGTCGTGAAGCCGGTCCAGCACGTCGATGACCGTGCGGCTTCGTTGCGGATCAAACAGGGCCTGATGGTCGAACGGATGGGCGTCGAAATCAAAATAGAACTTCGACAGAAACACCTCCGGCACC
>CAZBCO010000283.1:0-2674 GCA_964490295.1 uncultured Planctomycetota bacterium | reverse complement strand
CTGGCGGAACTGGACAAACACTACAAGACCGGGCTATGGTGCGTGGACTATTTCGAGTCGCCGCCGCCCAAGTTGCTCGAGCTGGCTCGACTTGTCGATGTGTTCCTCCTGACCAACACCGGCCAGCTTGAGGAATACAAAGCCCTGGGCGTGAAGCAAGCCGAGTATCTGCCCCAGGCCTGCGGCTATCGGGAGCACCGGGCCGACATGGCGGCCAGCCCGGCGTACAACGGCCAGGTCGCGTTCATCGGCCGGCCCAGCAGCGCGCCGCGTCAAAACCTCTTGCAGCAGGTCGATCGGCAGTTCGACCTGAAACTCTGGGGGCCGGGCTGGGAGCCTTATCGGCAGCAGTTTCGCCATATCCAGCTTCAAGATGTTCGCCCCAGGCAATACGGCAAGATTTGCGCCTCCAGCCAGGTGATCCTCGGCGTTGATTACACCAGTGAAGTTGAGATGTTCTTCTCCAACCGTACCTGGCTCACGCTGGGCTGCGGGGGGTTCTTCGTCACCAACTACTGTCCGGGACTCGAAACGGCCTTCAAGAACCACCAGCATCTGGTCTGGTATCACGACGCCGACGAGTGCATCGAGCTGATCCGGCACTACCTCGACCGGCCCGACGAACGCCGCCGCATCGCCGAGGCGGGGCGCGACTTCGTCCAGACCCATCACACCTACCTGCATCGCGCCCGGCGCCTCGTTGAGATCGCCGAGGCCCTGCCGGAAAAGCCCTGAACAGCAGGACGACGTTGTCGGTGGGTGGCTCCGGTTGATTTCCCGCCCGGCGGGGCGTATAATCCCACCCGTTGCCTGCAAACACCGGAGAGGGCCGCGCCGATGGAGAGCGTCATTAAGAATCGCTGGGTCCGTTTTCTTGGCCTGTTGCTGCTTATCGCGCTCGGCCTGCGGGTGCTGCACCAGATTCGTAACGTGCTCATCCCCTTCTCGCTCGCTCTGATCATGGCCTACATCTTCGACCCGGTCATCGACCGGATGGAGGCGCAAAAGGTCTTCGGGGTGCGTCTGAACCGCGGGCTGTGCATCGGCCTGCTGCTGGCGCTGTTCGCGGTGTTCCTCGGCCTGTTCGCCACCTATGCGGTGACCAACATCGTCAACACCACCACCGAACTGGTCAATCAGGAGAAGGTGCAGAAGGTGATCAGCATGCTGCCCGAAGCACAGCAGCAGACTTATCAGGGCATCGTGAACGAGGCCGACCCGGCCCGGCGGCGCGAGAAGGTGCAGCGGCTGTTTACGGAATTCTTCGCCAAGGACGGGCGGGCCGAGGCGGCGGGCGAAGGCTTCTGGGCGGTGCTCGGAGCGCTCTTCACCACAACCTTCTGGCTCTTCCAGTTCTTCCTCTTCTTCGTGGTCACCGTCTATCTGCTGCTGGACATCGACCGCGTCCAACAGGTGGTGCGCGACGCCCTGCCGCTGCCGCACAAGCAGGCCATCGTCCGCATCGCCCACAAGCTGGACGTGAACCTCAAGGCGTTCTTCCGCGGCCAGTGCGTGGTGGTCGCCCTGCTCTCGCTGTTCTTCTGCCTCGGCCTGTGGATGGTGGGCTGCCCCTATTGGTATATCCTGGGCATCACCGGCGGCCTGGGCGCGTTCGTGCCCTATTTCTGGATGGCGTCGGGGTTGGTGCCCGCGGTGATTTTAACCTGGGCCAAGCACGGCGACGCATGGCACCCGCTGATGGCCGCCGCGGTCTTCGGCCTGGCCCAGGTGCTCGACAGCGTGCTGATCACGCCCAAGGTCATCGGGCCGCGCGTCGGCATGCACCCCGTGGTCATCATCCTGTCGATCCTGGTGTTCGGCACGCTGTTCGGGTTCCTCGGCGTGCTGTTCGCGGTGCCCATCGCGGCTGTGGTCAAGGTGCTCAGCCAGGAACTGTTCGCCCGCTACAAGACGTCAGAATGGTATACCGGACCTGACGGACAACAACTGGAGGCTTAAATGAAAGTATTGATCACCGATTCCCTGTCACCGCAAGGCATGGAGATCCTGCGGCAAGCGGGCCACGAGGTGCTGGATTGCAAGGGGCTGCAAGGGGCTGAGCTGCTGGAGACCATCGCCGATTGCGAGGCGTTGATTGTGCGCAGCGGAACCCAGGTCACCGCCGAGGTGCTGGCCGCGGGCCGCAAGCTCATCGCCGTGGGCCGGGCCGGCGTGGGCGTGGACAACATCGACGTCGATGCCGCCACGCGCCGCGGCATCATCGTGATGAACACGCCCGAAGGCAACACCATCTCCACCGCCGAGCTGACCATGGCGATGATCCTCGCCCTCTCGCGCAGCATTCCCCAGGCCCACCTCAGCCTGGTCAACGGAGCGTGGGATCGCAAGTCCTACAAGGGCACGGAACTTCACGGCAAGACGTTGGGCATCATCGGGCTGGGCCGCATCGGTCGGGCGGTAGCCCGCCGCGCCGCCGGCTTCGGGATGCGCCTCGTCGGCTACGACCCCTTCATCGCCACCAGCGGCGGCTCGCTCGATATCGAGATGGCCGAGCTGGCCGAGCTGATCAAAACCTCGGACTATATCACCGTCCACACACCGCTCACCGCCGAGACGAGCGGCATGATCGGGGCCAAGGAGATCGCCACGATGAAGGACGGCGTGCGCCTGATCAACTGCGCGCGCGGCGGGATCATCGACGAGGCCGCGCTGG
>CAZBCO010000282.1:0-5435 GCA_964490295.1 uncultured Planctomycetota bacterium | reverse complement strand
CTGGCGGGTGCTGAACGAGCGGGCGTTACCGGTCGCCGACGGGGCCGATGTCTTTCTGGCGGTGGACGGCAAGCTGGTCTGTGTCGATGCGGCCAACGGTAAGCTGCGTTGGACTCTCGACTGCGATGCCCTGGGCACGCCCGCCGTGGCAGGGGAGCTGGTGGTCGTCGGCAGCTCGAGCCGTGAGGTACTCGGCATCCATCGGAAGACCGGCAAGAAGGTTTGGGCCTATCAGGTCGGCTCGCCGGCCCGCACGGTATTGTTCGCCGACGGGCAGGCCGTTTTTCTGGCCAACGCCGACGGCGACGTGACCGCGTTGACCGCCTCGAACGGGCGGTTGCTCTGGAGACGACCGACGGATATTACCGTGCGCCGTCCGTCTTCGTTGCGAGACCGGGCCACCTCGCTGCTGCTGCATAACGGACGACTCATCGCCGTGAACCCATACGGCTATGTCGCGTTCGATCCGAAGAGCGGGGCGATGCTTCGGCGGCTCGCGCTGCCCAGCGCCCGACCGCTGGTTGCTACGAAGCACGGGGTGATCGTGGAGACGGCTCCGGGCCGCCTGGTGGCCGTGGCCGAGCCGGGAACAGACCTTTATGGGCCGCCGATGTTCGAACGGGCCGCGAAACTTGCGGAGCAGAAGCACCAGGATGGGGCGATGTTCGAGATTCTTCGTATGGCCCTGCTTTACGCCCAGCCCGCCCACCTGGGCGGCTATGAGCTGCTTTTCCAACAGGCCGAGGGCCGGAGCGGCTCCCCGCCGAACCAGAGGCTCTATGCGGCGATGGCGGCCAATGCCGATGTCTTTGCCGCCCCCGCCCGTCGTTTGATGCGGCAGTACCTGGACGCGGCCCCGCGTGAACCTTATTTGCAGGCGAGCGTCTTCAATGTGGTGGCTCGCTCTCATATCGAGCGCGGTTCGATTCCCGATGCCATTCAGGCATTCAGCGAGCTGGCCACACGGGGCCGCAACCCCTGGGCCTGGGTCGAGCTGGTCACGTTGCGCCTTGCCGCGGGCGACCGCCCCGGGGCACTGGCCGCGGCGCGTACATTGGCCGCCTATGGGCCGCGAAGCGCCGAGCTGGTGTTCCGGCCTCTGGTCACGGCCGGACTGGAGCGGGAGGCGGTGGATTTGCTCGCCGCGTTGGCGGTGCAAAAGGAGGCCTCCGCCCTGATGTATTTAATCCTCGCCGTCTCCGGGAACTCCGGCCTGTTCGAGCGGGCCAAAGACCTGTTGGACCAATCTGCCGGACACATGTCCCGTGTCGAACGCGCCGAATGCTACGCCTATCTGCTCTCGAACGCGGGAGTGGGGCGGCGTGTGCTGGAGCACGACGGGCGGAGCATCGCCGAGGGGCTTGAGCGGTTCCGCGAATTGCTGGGCAAACGCCGCGACGCCTTGAAGCTCACCGGCCAGGCCGAACGGTTGAGCGACGTGGAACGGCAGATCAAGCGCATCGAAAGTATCCGATTTCCATAGGCATGCCCGCCGTTTTTGATGTAAACTGAATGAGAGGGGGGAGGCTCAGCATACGCGGAGGCGGACAGTGTTCCGACGATGGGCCATCATTCTGGGGCTGCTGCTCTGCGTTCAGAGTGCGGAGGCGCGTACCCGGGTGGGCGTTGACGTGGACCTGCGTGATCGCCCGCGAATCACCCGCTACCGAACCGTACGGCGGTTCGGCTGGCACAGCGGCACGCACTACGGCCCCTACACGGATGAAAACGGCGTCCGGCGCATCGGCTGGCACACCGGAACCCATCTGGAATGGTACACGTTGGACCTGCCCGTTCTCGATAAAATACAACAGCCTGACTGGGAAGTCTTCGTGCGATTCGGCAAGGACAAGCGCCTGCGGCTGCGCGGCGATGCCAATGTCCGGATTCGCCGGCATACCACGATCCGGCCCATCGGCGGGCGGCTGCTCAGCTGGGTGGACGCCGAGGGACGGGTGATCTCCATCGGAACCGGCAAGGAAACGCAAATCCCGGCAGGCTCCGGCTGGAGCGGCCGGGATATGGGCAATTCGATCATTATGGTGGGCTCGCCCGCCGCGTCCGGCGTCGAGGTGTTTGTGAAGCAGAAAACCAAAGCCCTTCGCCTGCCGGGGGCCGATGACCGGAAGGATGAACCCACCACCCGGGCCGACCGAAGGGCCGAGGCTCAACGCGATAAGTTGCTGGACGAGGCCGACCGCCGCTTTGCCCTGGGGCTTTATCCCCAGGCCGCGATGCTCTATCAGCAGGCGATGAAGCTCGACCGCAACGACGCCTTGGCTCGGTTCTCCGTCGCCCATTCGCTGTTCGCCCTGGGACTTTATAAGCTCGCCGGGCAAAACGTGCGACACGGCCTGGACGCGTTCCCTGAATGGGGCCTGGTGGACCTCGACCTCCGTAAGTTTTACGTCAATCCGGAGACGTTCACCACGAAACTGGCCGACCTGCAACGCCACGTGAAGGCCAACCCGGAAGACCGCGATGCCCGGATACTGCTCGGCTATATCTGTTACTTCTCCGGGCAGAGAGAGCAGGGAACGAGCTACTTTCGGGAGTTGGCACAACACGCGGCGGGCGATGAGCATGCCGCGTTGTTCATCAATCTGGAAGCCTACGAGCTGATCGGCATTCCCGCGAAAACGGAATAACGCCACGCCGCTCCGGGCGGCCCGGCGTGATGCCCTCGGCTCACCACGTCATTCGCATCGGGATATGTTGTTCGGCGAGTTGTGCCTTGATCTGGCCGATGGTGTATTGGCCGTAGTGGATGATGGAAGCCACGATGGCCGCGTCGGCCTTGCCCTCGGTGAAGACCTGGGCGAGGTGTTCGGGCGAGCCGCCGCCGCCCGACGCAATCACCGGAATACCGACAAGCTCGGCCATCCGGCGGGTGAGGGGAATCTCGAACCCCGCGGTGGTGCCGTCTTGGTCAACGCTGTTGACGCACAGCTCGCCCGCCCCCAGGGCTTCGCCGCGTTGCGCCCATTCGAACGCATCGAGGCCCGTGAAGGTGCGGCCGCCGTCGATCACGATCTCGTAGCCGCTGGCCGTCGAGCCGGTCTTCTGCACCTGCATACTCAGCACCATGCACTGGCTGCCGAAGGCCCGCGCCCCCTCGGTGATGAGGCCGGGATTACGGACCGCCCCGCTGTCGATGCTGACCTTCTCGGCTCCGGCCAGCAGTACGGCGCGCATCTCGTCCAGGGTGCGTAGCCCGCCGCCCACGGAGAAGGGGATGAAGATTTCACGGGCCACCGCGCGGACGACGTCGATCATAATCCCGCGGCGTTCGTTGCTGGCGGTGATGTCGTAGAAGACCAGCTCGTCCGCTCCGTCCTCGTAGTATTGGCGGGCCATCTCGACGGGGTCGCCGATGTCCACGTTGCCCTTGAATTGGATGCCCTTGGTCACCTTGCCCGCCCGCACGTCGAGGCAGGGGATAATGCGTCGTGTCAGCATAGCCTTCGTTTTCCGATCAAAAGCCTTCGTGATGGGGACGGTGACGACTCACAGGGTGCCGTCCCATCTGCAGAAGTTATCAAGCATCTTCAGCCCGATGGCCCCGCTCTTTTCCAGGTGAAACTGCGTCGCCACCAGATTGCCGCTCCCGACCACCGACGCGAACCGGTCGCCGTACTCGGTGGTCGCGTAGATCACGCTTGCGTCATCCGGGGCCGGATGATACGAGTTGACAAAATAGAAGTGCGAGCCGTCGGCCAGCCCTTCAAAGACCGGGTGGTGCTGCTGGAAGGCGACCTGGTTCCACCCGATCTGCGGGATTTTCAGACCGTGTCGTTCGTCGAAACGTTTCACGCAGCCGGGTAGGATACCGAGGCAGGCGGCGTCGTCCTCCTCACTGCGGTCGAAGATGATCTGGACGCCGATGCAGATGCCGAGCATCGGCGTACCGCTGGGGAAAATCTCGTCGCGCAGCAGCGTATCCAGCTTGAGGTCGCGCAGGTTCTGCATCGTGGCCCCGGCGGCTCCCACGCCGGGAAAGATAACCCGTTCGGCGGAGCGGATGGTTTGGAGGTCGTCGGTGATTCCGGCGTCGTGTCCCAGATGCTCCAGGGCGCGCAGCACGCTTTGCAGGTTGCCGGCGCGGTAATCGATAATCGCAATCATAGCAGCTCCGAAATAACCTGCCGCGCCTCTTGGGCCACGGCATCGGCGGACTGGGCGGCGTCGATGTTGACGATGCGGTCGCCCTCGAACCGCAGGTTCTCGGCGATCTCCAGGTAGCGCTCCCGGATGGCCGTCATCCGCTCCACGCTTTCGAAGACCTCCTGGGTCTCGCGCTTGCCGGCGAAGCGGTCGAAGGCGACCTGGGCGTCCACGTCCAGCAACAGCGTCAGGTCGGCGTAGTGGACGTAGCGGTTGATGACGCGCACCCATTCGAGGTCGCACCCGACGGACTGGTAGGCGAAGGAGGACAGGTAGCAGCGGTCGCTGATCACCCAATCGCCCCGCTTCAATGCGGGGACGATCTTCCCGTTCGCGTGGTCCATGCGGTCGGTGGCAAAGAGCAGGGCGAACATCTCCGGCGAGAGCTCTTCGCCCTCCCGGCCAGGCATCTTTCGGGAGAGGGCCTGGCGAATCAGTTTCCCCACCGCGCCGCTGGTCGGCTCGGAGGTCTCCACCACGGTCAGGCCCTGCCCGCGCAGCCATTCCGCCGCTCGTTGAGCCTGGGTGGTGGTTCCCGAACCGTCGATGCCCTCGAATACGATGAACTTGCCGTCGGCCATAGCGCTTTTTCCTGAATACGAGTGGGCACAATGTACCGCATCAACCGCACGGCGTCAACTGCATCCCGCGGGCTTATCTATCTTGCCGCTACGCCTTGCGTAAGCAAGCCTGCACCACCCGTTCGAGGGCCTGAAGGAAACGGGAGCGGTCGGCCTTGGCGAAGGGGGCCGGGCCGCCCGTGACCACGCCCTGGTCGCGGAGGTGCGAGAGAATCTCGCGTCGGGCCAGGGCATCGCCGATGGTGGACTCCGTGAACTCCCGCCCGTTAGGTCGCAGGGCGTGGGCTTTTTGTTCAAGGCACCGGGCGGCAAGCGGGATGTCCGGCGTGATGACGATGTCGTTCGGCCCGATATGCTCGGCGATCCAATCGTCCGCCGCATCGGGATCGTTGCCGACGAGAATCGACGCGATGGAATCCGAACAGGGCACCGACATGGTGCTGTTCGCCACCAGTGTGACCCGAAGCTGGTGCCGCCGGGCGACGCGGAAAACCTCCTGCTTGACCGGGCAGCCGTCGGCATCGATGTAGATATGCGGCACGGGGATCACTCCGGTAACCAGCGTTTGACCACCTTGCCGGACGGGTTGCGGGGCAGGGCGTCGATGAAGTTCACGCGGCTGGGCACCTTGAAGCTCGCCAGTTGTCGCGAGCAGTGCTTGCGAAGTTCCGCGGCCGTGGCGGAGGCCCC
>CAZBCO010000281.1:0-2831 GCA_964490295.1 uncultured Planctomycetota bacterium | reverse complement strand
ACCGCACGGTTTCTTCAGACCAGCCGTTTGCCGCTGAGCAACAGAATGATGCAAGACCTCAACAGGATTTTCGGGAGCCATTTCGCCGCCGTCTCGATAGCGGATCAAAGCATCTTAGGCACCAGTCTATCGCCGCAAGAGGCCGAGGCGTTAAAATCCCAGCTCCAATCCCACAGCCATGCCCGCGACCTGATGATTGGAGGCCTCGCCTATCGTGTCGCATCGCATCTGGTTCAACATCTCGATGCGGCTGGCGAAGACCATCATCCCGTGCGCCTCTTCGTCTTAATGCCGGCCGACCAACTGGAACAAACCGGCCAAATGGCCCGCGAGCAAACCTGGATGGCCGCCGCGCCGGCGGTGATTATCGCCACCCTGCTGGGCATCGTGTTCTCGCTCACCATCACCCGTCCGATTCGCGGTTTGGCCAGAGAGATGGATCAGATCGCAGCCGAACACCACGGTAAAACAGAGGAGGCATCACCTCACGAGTCGCCGGGGAATCTGCCGACGCGAGGCGGGCCGGCCGAGGTGGCTCAGCTGGCGCGGTCTTTTGATCTCCTGATGGACCGCCTGGCGAACACGCAGGAAGAGCTGGTCCGAACCCAGGGCCTGGTCGCCCTTGGAAAAGTCGCGGCCAGTGCGGCCCATGAGCTGAAGAACCCGCTCAGCAGTATCAAAATGCACCTCCGAATCCTCCAGGACGATCCCGCCTTGGACGGCCGGAAGGACGACATCGCCATGGTAGTCCGTGAAATCGAAAGAATGAGCCTTTATCTGCAAGAATTGACCGATTTGGCCGCTTCGGGCCTGAGCGGGAGCGCCCGCCTGAGCAGCCCGCCGGTGAACTTGGAGCCTGTGGACCTCGCGGCCTGCGTCGCATCGGTGACGGCCCTTCTTGAGGGCCGCTGCCGACACGCCGGCGTCACGGTGGCCTGTGACTACCACAGTCCGGCGCCCAAAGCTCTGGCCGACCCGGGACGGTTGCGTCAGTGCCTGATGAACCTGCTCATCAACGCCATTGAAGCGATGCCCGGCGGAGGGCAAATCACGGTCAGCACACGCCCGGTGGATTCGGGGAGGGTTCGGCTCAGCGTGCGGGACACCGGCGGCGGGATTCGCGTACAACCTCCGCAAAAGATATTCGACCTTTTCTACAGCACCAAGCACCAAAGCGCGGGCTTGGGGTTGCACATCGTGCGTCAGCTAATCCTGGCCCAGGGTGGAGATATCGGCTGCGAGAATCTCGATCAAGGGGCTTCGATCTGGCTTGACCTCCCAAGCCTGAAGGAAGAAAGCCATGCCTGAACAAGAACATCAGCACGTGATGACCGGCACCTCCGGCGATAGACGCCGACATCTTCTGGTGATTGATGACGAAGAACCGATTTGCCGGGCCTTCCGCCTTTTCTTCGAGGCCCGAAACTGGAGCGTTACCGTGGCCGCCACCGGACACGAGGGCCTCTCCAAAGCGGCGGAGAACCCCCCGGACCTCATCTTTCTGGATGTCCGTCTGCCGGATGGCAACGGCCTCCAGTTCATGGCAAAGCTCCGAGAGCAACGGCCCCAAACTCCGGTGGTCGTCATCACGGCCTACGGCGGCATGCACACCGTGTTAAGCGCCGTTCAGGGCGGAGCCTTTGATTACCTGCCCAAACCCATCGACCTTGACCGGGCTCTTGAATTGGCCGACCGAGCGACCGAATCGGTCCTCCACCCAGCCGAAGCCGAAACCGCGCCCGCCTCCCTGTTCGAAACGGGGAAAGGCTCGATCATCGGTTCTTCCAAGCCGATGCAGGAGGTATTCAAGAAGATCGCTCACCTTGCCCGGTTGGACGGCACTACGTTGATTCTCGGCCAGACGGGTACCGGCAAAGAACTCGTCGCACAAGCCATTCACCAGCACGGGCCACGTAAAGACGGCCCCTTCGTGGCGGTGAATTGCAGCGCCCTGCCGGGCGACCTGGTGGAGAGCGAGCTGTTCGGCTGTGTGCAGGGGGCCTTTACCGGGGCCACTGCCGACCGCCAGGGGCGTTTTGAAGCGGCAGATCGGGGCACTTTGTTGCTGGACGAAGTCGGCGAACTGCCGACCACCGCCCAGGCGAAACTGCTCCGTGTGCTCGACTCCAGAGTGATCGAGCGTGTCGGCTCCACACAATCGATTCCCCTCGATGTCCGGATTCTCGCCGCCACCAACCGCGATCTGACCGACGATGTCCGAAGCGGGAAGTTCCGTTCGGACCTCTACTATCGCATTTCCACGTTCCAAATCGTGCTCCCGCCGCTGGCCGAACGGAAAGAAGACATCCTGTCGCTGGCGCGGTATTTTCTGCAAAGCAACCGCCCTCCCGATACCGAGCCGCCGGTGCTCAGCTCCGCAGCGGCCCGAACCTTGCTGGCCTATTCCTGGCCGGGCAACGTGCGGGAACTGAAGAACGCGATGGCCCACGCCGCAGCGATGGCCCCCAGTGCCATCATACGCCCGGAAGACCTGCCCCCATCACTCGGCCAAGAACTTCACGGCCCGAACCCCGACCAATTCGCAGAAACCCTGGAACACTACCTGGCTTGCCGTGCTCCGGAGGGCCAATGGTATCGCAGCTTGATCGAACCCGTCGAGCGCCTGGTGATTGAACGTGCTCTGCGTGAGTGCGGCGGCAACCAATCCCGAGCAGCCGAGCTTCTCGGATTGCATCGCAACACCCTCCGAGCAAAAATCCGCGAATTAGGCATTAAGCTCCAGTAACTCGAGGGCCTCCTCATGACGGCGGCCTCCGTAACAGGAGCCGCACCCGGAGCCACCGCTCTCCAAGGGCCGAGACGATGTTGTA
>CAZBCO010000280.1:0-3735 GCA_964490295.1 uncultured Planctomycetota bacterium | reverse complement strand
AGATTGTCCCCGGCCAGGAGGATACGCCCAAGTACGGCTCGCTGGGCGAGCTGACCGAAGACGTGACCTTGAACGGTTATTACGGCGGCGTCCGGCTGGTGAAGGCGACCATCAACCATTTCGCCAAGCGTTTCCTGGGCGAGCGGCTGTACCTCACCCGCCGGAACTTCACGGTGCGGTATCGCACCAATATCCCCCGCCAGGTCGGCCTGGCCGGATCCAGTGCGATTATCACCGCGACCACGCGGGCCTTATCCAGCTTTTATGATATCGCCATCGACCGCGACACCATGCCCACGTTTGTGCTCCAGGTCGAGACGCAGGAGTTGGGCCTCACCGCCGGGCTTCAGGACCGAGTGGTGCAGGCTTACGAGGGCGCGGTGTTTATGGATTTCGACAAAGCCACGATGGAATCGACCGGCCACGGACGCTACGAGCCGCTGAACGTTTCCCTGCTCCCGCCGTTGTTCGTCGCCTACCGCACCGACGTCGCCGAACTAAGCACGGTGATGCACACCAGCCTGCGCGAGCGCTTCAGGCTGGGCGAGCCGACCGTGGTGAACGGCCTGGCCGAATGCGCCCGGCTGGCCCAGGACGCCCGCGACCTGATTGTCGCCGGCAAGGGGCGAGAGATCGGCGAATTGATGGACCGCAACTTCGACCTGCGCCGCTCGATGTGCCACCTCGACCCGCGCGACATCGCCATCATCGAGGCGGGCCGAAGCTATGGCGCCCACCCGAAGTTCTGCGGCTCCGGCGGAGCGGTGGTCGGCCTCTATCCCGGCGACGACGCCTTCGCCAAGATGACCGAAGCCTTGAAAGCTCTGAGCTGCGAAGTGATCCGACCGGAGTTTTGACCCTTGTCCGAAGCCCGCATCAATCCCAACAAGCAAATCACCCTGGTGGGCAGCAGCCCGGCTCTGCAACAGACCGAGCGGCTGATCCGTACCGCCGCCGCCTCGGACATCACCGTACTGCTCACCGGCGAAAGCGGCACCGGCAAGACCCTCGCCGCACGGCGGATTCATGCGTTTTCCGCCCGCCAGGCGGGCCCCTTCGTCCAGACCAACTGCGCCAGCCTGCCCGACACCCTCCTGGATTCCGAGCTGTTCGGCCACGAACGCGGGGCCTTTACCGGGGCCGAACGGCAACACGCCGGCAAGTTCGAGCAAGCCCATCAGGGCACCCTCTTCCTGGATGAAGTCGAAGAACTCTCCCGCCACGCACAGGCCAAGTTGCTCAATGTCATCGAAGAGCACCGGGTCACGCGCGTCGGCGGCGAGGGCGAAGTCCCGACCGATGTCCGCCTGATCGTCGCCACCAATGCCGACCTGCGACGACGCGCCAAGGAGGGGGCCTTCCGAAGCGACCTGTATTTCCGATTGAGTGAGCTGAACATCCATATCCCCGCCCTGCGTGAACGCCAGGGAGATATCCCGGAGCTGGTACGACACTTCGTACAACAAATCAATCAGGAGCTCGGAACCGCCATCGCCGGTTTCTCGGACGCCGCGCTGGCTCAACTATTGCGCTATGATTGGCCGGGCAATGTCCGCGAACTTCGGAACATCATCAAGAACGCGATGGCCACCGCAGAACACCAGAAGGTTTGGGCCGAGAACCTCCCGCTGACCTTTGAGAGCGCCACCCAGGAAGCCATCGCCGGGCCTGACGCGCTGGGGTCTCTGGAGGATGCCGAAAAGCGACATATTGAAAAAGTGCTGCTGGCCGTTGGCTGGAAAAAAGTGGAGGCCGCACGGATCCTGGGCATCACCAGGGCAACCCTCGACCGAAAGATCGCCCGCCATCAGCTCGTCAAGCCGGCCCGCTGAGCTATCAAACCTGCGCCGCTGCATCACGTCGGCAAACCACTCCAGCCATATTGAGTTATGACGTTTCAAAACAACGACTTAAGCCGATAGCTATTGCCTCAAGCCCGTCATTATCCATCATCAGACCAGACGACTACGTTTCCGAATGAAACGCCCGCTCCGTTCTATCGGGCGGGTGAGCGTTCTCTAATCTCTTAGAATCAGCCGGCATCCGTCTCTATAACCCAGCGATCCACTCAACCCACCGCCAAACTTAACGACACTAATAGCTGGCAGAGTCTATGTTAGCGTCGAGGGCACGCTCGCTTACGAGTTCAGCCATCAGGGCGCTTGAGCCACGGCCGTCAGATGGGCCGTAACCGCGGAGAAGAAGCCGGTGCCGAGAAAACAACCTATTCGGCTGAGCGAGCTGCGCCAGATTCGCATTCGTTTTGTGGTCATCCTGGGGTCGATGGCGGTCGTTACCGTCGGCATCCTCGGTTACCTCGGTGTGCGCGTGTTCGTCAGCAAGAGCGCCATCCAGTACATGGATTTTTTCAGCCTCTGCTTTTACGGGCTGGCCAGCTTCGTGATGACCATCGCCCAGGTCGCCTTCCTGCACCAACTGACGCGCGGCACCGGGCGCGAGATTGAGGCGATGGCCCATACCGACGAGCTGACCGGCTTGGGCAACCGGCGTTCGGCCGCCCGGTTCATCTCCGAGGAATTGCACGAGGCCCAACTCTCGCACCACCCGCTCTCGGTGCTGTTCATCGACTTGGACGGCTTGAAGGGCATCAACGACCAATACGGCCATCAGGCCGGCGATCAAGTCATTCAGGCGGTGGCTCGAGTTTTGCGCCGTTCGGTCCGCGAGGTCGACATGGTCGCCAGGCTGGGCGGCGACGAGTTCGTGGTGGTGCTCCCGGAGACCGAGAGCTCCTGCTCCAACGTGGTCGCCCGCCGCATCACCGGAGCGCTGGACGCCATCCGGATTCCCGTCGGGGCCGAGGAGCAAAGCACCGTCGAGATCAGCGGCCTGACCGCCAGTATCGGGATCAGCGCGTATCCGGCCAACGCCCTGACGCGCGAGGCCCTGGTGCGTGACGCCGACCGCTCGATGTACGCGGCTAAAAATGCCGGTCGAGGCAACATCGTCATTTCCAAGACACGAGCCGAAGGCCCCGAACCCGAGGCGGCCGCCGAGCAAATCACCCACTTTGCAGACCAGCTCGACACCATCGCGGAGCGGACCCGAAGCGTACCATTGGCGGAAGCTCAGGCACCGAAGAGGGCGTCGCATGTCTGACAATTCGCCCATCACCCGGTGCGACCCGCGCCCCATCGGGGCGATCATCCGCGAGAATACCAACCTCACCGATGAGCAACTGGAGCACGCCCTCAACGTCCAGCGGCAATCGCGACAAGCCGGCAAGGACGACCCGCTCTGCGACGTGCTGGTTCGTCTGGAATGCATCACGGAAGAGGACAAGGCCCGGTGCCTGGGCAAGCAATGGGGCATCCCCTACGTGGACCTCGACGAGGTACCCGCGGACCCCAAGGCGGTCGAGATGCTGCCCGAATCGATGCTCCGCGAGTCGATGATCCTGCCCATCCGCATCGAAGAAGGCCGCATGCTGCTGGCCATCGTCGACCCGCTCAATCTCCGCGCCGTCGATGAGGCCCATATCTTTACCGGATGCGAAATCGTCCCCCTGATCACCACCGAAGAAATGCTCAACGAGCATATCAACCAGGCGGTCGGTGTGGGGACGGACGCCGAAGACATCATCGCCGATGCCACCCGCGACATCCCCGTGGCCGAGGTCGAGGTCAAGCAGGAAGAGCACGACGCCCTGGGGGTTCAGGAACTCGCCTCCGACGCCGAGGAAGAGCCAATCATCCGATTGGTCAACGCGATTAT
>CAZBCO010000279.1:0-7535 GCA_964490295.1 uncultured Planctomycetota bacterium | reverse complement strand
GGGCGGCGTCGCCGGAGACGGCGGCGAACACGCTGATCTGCCTGGTGAACCAGGCCAGCTATCTGTTGCGGCAGCAGTTACAGGGGCTGGAGGCGCAGTTCCTGGCGGAGGGCGGCTTTACCGAGCGGCTCTACCGTGAACGTACCCGCCGCCGCGAAACGCGATAAAGCTCTGCACACAAGACCCCGGCGAGAAGGTGGCACGGGCTGCTCCCCGCCTCTCACTTGATCTCCTCTCCATTCGACGTTTTTTGTGGCCCTTGGGGTGATCCGGTCCGGCGGCGCGCTTGATTCGGCGGGGTAGGGCGGCTATGATAGCCGCTGAAACGGCGGAGGTTTTGGATGAAGAAATGGCTTCTGTGGATGGCCGTGGTCGTGGCCTGGTCGGCGCCGGGGTGTGTGTTGCACCACCTCGCGTCGGATGAGGCGGCGCTGCGCTTTGCCCGCGTCTGGGAGACGCCCCGGCTGGAGCGCCAAACCCTCGCGGTCGATTTCGTGACGGAGCTGCCCGAAGCCGACGAGCGCCTCCACGACCGCCTGGGCGCCGCAACGGTGCGCACCCTGACGGATTCCGGCAAGTTTGAAATCGCGGGGCCGAACGCGCCGCCGACGGTTCGCGCGGAGATCACGGTGCAGGTGCGGGAGCAGACCCACTGGGTGCGCAGCGTGGCCGGCGGGCTGCTGCTCTACCTGATTCCCGTCCGAGCATGCGACCACGTGGTCGAGGTCTTTGTCGTGCTGCGCACGCCCGACGGGGCGTTGATCGGGCGGCAATACACGCAGGGACGCGGCACCTGCACCCTGTGGCTGGGCTATGCGCTGTGGCCGGCCTGGCTGGGAAACGAGGCGACCGCGATGGTGCTCTTTCGCGACGCGATGAAGGCCGCGACGGTCAAGATGTGCCGCGCCCTGATGCCGGAGGTGAAGTGATGGGCAGCCGTTGGCAGCTTGGGCCGCGGGTGGCGGTGGCGGGCGTTCTGGCGCTGGCCGCGATGCTCTCCGGGTGCCGTGTCGCTTACCGCGACCATTATGACCGGGCCACCGACCGCTATCGCGAGGTGCGGCGCACGACCGAGAGCCTGGCCAGCGACCGCAGGGTGCGCTACACGGTCCACACCACGACCTTCCTCGGCGACGACCTGGTCGAGCCGGTCTCGGTGACGTCGGAAGCGTACGACCGGCTGGCGCGGGGCGTCATCACCCGGATGCGTCTGTTTCAGCCCGACCGCGTGAGCCGCGATTCGGCCCCGGCCGACTACCATTTCATCTTCCATATCACGGAGCACACCACCCGCTCGGCATCCCTGTTTTCGGGCCTGCTGCTGCCGTTCTTCCGGTCGAGGAACTACCGGGTGACGCTGCACGTGCTGGATGAAAACGGTGATCCCTTCGCCACCTACGCCGCCTCGTCCGAGGTGTTTGAGATGCGGCATTTTGTGTTGTTGCCGGCCGCTCCGTTTTATCTGCCCGGCTCGGCGGAGCACAACGCCCGGCATAACCTCTTCCGGTCACTGGTGTTGCAGTTGATTCGAGACCGCAAAGAGTTTTTGTAGGGGCGGCCTTGGGGGCGCAGCAAAACTTGGCAAGCTCCGGGGGCGTCTCTATAATGGATAAGCCCGCGTGGCCCGACGGTCGGGCGGCGGATGGATTCCGAATGGGGTGGTGCGATGCCCACACGTGAAGAAGTCGATCTGGCGCGCGCCGCGATTGATCGCGGGTTCCTGACCATCCAGGAATCGGTCAAGTGCCTCCAGATTCAGAAGAGCTACAACGACCAGGGGCAGGACATGCCGCTGGCCCGCATCCTGATTGAGGCCGGGTTCCTGTCCGAGGCCCAGCTCGGCTCGCTGAAGGAGGGGCTGGCCCGCGCCCAGGCGCTCCGCCAGGTGGGCCACTACGAGCTGATCTCCAAGGTCGGCGCCGGCGGGATGGGCACGGTCTATCGGGCCAAAGACCAGAAGGCCGACCGGGTCGTCGCGCTGAAGATTCTCTCGCCCGGCCACACCGCCAACCGCGAATACATCGAGCGCTTTGTCCGCGAGGCGCTGGCCAGCGGCCGCCTGAGCCACCCCAACATCGTGCAGGGCTACGGAGCGGGCGAGGCCGGCGGGCAATACTACTTTGCGATGGAGTTCGTGGACGGCACCACCGTGGGCGAGATGCTCAAAGACGGGCGGCCCATCCCCGAACAGCAGGCCCTGGACATCGCCATCCAGGTCGCCAAGGCGCTGGAGCACGCCGAGGAAAACAACCTCATCCACCGCGACATCAAGCCCGACAACATCATGATCACGCAGGACGGCACCGCCAAGCTGGCCGACCTGGGCCTCGCCCGCGTGGTCACGCCCGGAGGCAGCGGCGAGCAGAGCATGTTCGGCACGCCCTACTACGCCTCGCCGGAGCAATGCGAAGGCACCGAGGAGCTGGACACCAAGAGCGACATGTACTCGTTCGGGGCCACGCTCTTCCACATGCTCGCCGGGCGGGTCCCCTTCAACGGTGAGACGCCCTCCGAGATCATGACCAAGCACCTCCGCGAGCGGCGCCCCTACCTCAAAGACCTCAACGTGCAGCTCTCCCACGGCGTCTCCAAAATCGTCCGCATGCTGATGGCCCGCGACCGGCGCCAGCGCTATCCGAACATGGCCGAGGTCACCAAGGATTTGACCCTGGTGCGGATGGGGCGCTCGCCCCGGCTGGGCAAGCCCGCCCGGCAGGACAGCGGCGAATACCGCTACCGCTCGGAGACCGGGAGCTGGCGCACCAAGCCGCCGGCCCGCAACAAGCGGGCGCTCCAGATCGGCATCTGCGTGGCCGTCGGCCTGCTCATTCTGCTCGCGGGCTACGGCATCTATGCCGCGCTGACCGACAGCGCGCCGCCGCCGCCGCCACCGCCGATTGTCAACCGGACCGGCTCGCCCAAGCCGACGCTGACCGCCGACCGGGTCTTCCTCCAGGGGCTGCTCCAGCGCGGCGAGACGATGGAGCCGGAGGCCTTCCTCAAGGAGCTGCGCAGCGTCCCCGAAAGATACCCCGGAACCGAATCGGCCAAGCTCGCCCTGGAGAAGGCCGACGAGGTGCTCAAGCAGATTGAGGCCCAGGGCCGCGAAGCCCTCACCCTGCTCGCCTCGCGCCTCGACACGCTCCGCAGCGAACGCCGCTATCAGGAAGCCGTCAGCGCGCTGGCCTCGTTCCCGGAACGGTACCGGGTCGGCGACCTCCCTCAGGCCCTCGACAAGCTGCGGGCCGATATCCTGGCCGAAGCCCGCCAAGCCTTTGACCGCATCGACCAGGACGCCCAAAAGCTTCTGGCCGAGAAGCAATACGACCAGGCCGTCGCCGCCTACCGCCCGGTCAAGGGCTTCGGCCTCGACGGGCTGAACCGCCGGGCCGACGCGGCGATTAAGAAAATCCGAGCCGCCAAGGCCGAGGAGATGAAGCGCCTCGCCGCGATAGAACGCGAGAAGCAACGCCTGGCCGCGCTCCAACGCCAGAAGAAGACCGCCCGCGAGGCCTTCGACCGGGCCAAGGCACTGGCCGCCGAACGGAAGCTCACCGAGGCCGCCGCCCACCTCCGGGCCGTCGCCGCCAAGCTCTCCGTCAAGCCGCACCAGGAACGCCTCAAGCGGCTGGCCGCCGACCTGGATCGCGCCCGGAAGATGCTCGAAGCGGTCAAGGCCGACCGCAAAGCGCTGATGGGCCAGACCGTCAACGTGACGGACCGCGACGGCGGCACCCTCGAAGGCTCGGTCTTCAACGCGACCGAAACCACCCTGACCCTCAAGGTCAAAGTTGACGGAGCGGAAGCGATGCGCTCGGTCGCCTGGGACGCCCTGGCCCTGTCCGGCTTCGAGGCCCTCGCCAAGGTACTCCCCGGCGGGCAGCTCGCCACCGATGAGCGCGCCGCCCTGGCGATGCTCTATCACCTCTCCGGCGACACCGAACAGGCCAAGGCCCGCTTCGACGCGATGGACGCCGACCCGCTGCTGAAGGCCGCCGCCGAAACCCGCCGCCGCGACCTCGCCTTCTTCGAACCCCCCGCCGCCCCCGACACCGACTGAACCAAGCCGCCCGGCAGGAGTGCCGCGCAGCCCCACCCGGTGAGGACGGGCGTAGTTTGTTACATAAGGTATGTCGGCAAGGGGAGAGTAAATGGCCGGATCGCGCCGGGCAAGATGGAAGGGGCTTCCGTATCAGGCCGGTTGAAGTGCGTCCGCTTCGATGGTGCTCTCCCTGTCGGGACAGCCCATCGCGGCAGCATAAGCGATGCGCCGTCCGAGCGTACGGGGGCCATCGTCATAAGCCGCAAGCAACAAGGCTAGAATAGAGATGTTTTTGACCTCTTGGGCATTGCGCGTGGTATGCAACCCCAAGCCGTCCAGCCCACACTTCCTGATGATGGCGTGAACTCCCTTAATCTGAAAACCAATGGGCCTTTCGTCAACGGCCGAATGATAAATGGTAAGGATTTCATCCACTCGGTTGGCAACCACAGCCTCGTCGGCCATCTTGTAGATGATACAATCTCCGTAGGGGTTGTACCACGGTTCTGCCTTGAATTCCGACTCCCCGCACATGGTATCGGCTAAAAAGTGCTTTTCCATATTAATCCTCTATATCGGGTGGTCCAGTTAATCGGGCAAAGCGGGTCGTCCTCTGCCGCGTATTCCGCTCGGCATTCATACACGAACAGCCGAGGATTTAAATAGACTGCGAACACTTTATCTTCGGGAAAGGGAACAACGTGCCTTTCCTTGATATGCCACTCCGAGGGCCGTCCAACATAGCACCAGCCGCCTTCGTTGAACTCGCGCACACCGCAGAAAATCCGCTTCGGATTCTCAAGCACATGTTTGGCCGCTCGCAGGTTCTGGTAGTCGACCGGAGAATACTTGTATAACCTCAAGGTATAAGAGCCGGGGAAGACAGCGTCCACCTTCGGCCCGGCCGGGTCAACAGGGTTGATGGTCTCACAAGCGAAATTATCAGCCACAGCCTTCCTCAAATAAAATTGAGTCTACAATTAGAATACCCCCCCCGCCGTTGAACCGCAAGGGCGATTTGATGATCCATTCAAGGTGCGATGTATGCCGTTGTGCGAGTAAGACAAGCGGGAGGTGCGGGGGGTGCGCTTATGGCTCGGAGCCGGTGGTTGTTGCGGCGGCGGTGAAGCTCAGGCCTCCTGCGAAGGCGGTCTGGAGCCGGTCTGTGAGGTCGGCCAGGGCGGCCCCGGTCGGCCCGGCCACCGGAGTCCCCGACCCGCGTGACCAGCCTCCGGGACGGTGCCCGTACCACAGCGTCTGGCCTTCGGGCACGCCCGGCCCCAGGCCGCCGGCCCGCGAGAGGGCCTTGGAGACGGTGTGCAGCTTCCGCACCAGCTCTTCGCGGGCCAATGCGTCGCGTCCGGCGGCGGCCAGGAGCACCACCGTTGCGGCGTCGGAGGGGATCGCGTAATCGGCGTCGTCGCCCGGATAGGCTCGGAACGCGTCGCTGTGTCGGGGCACCGGGTGGGCGGTGTCCGGGGCGAGCAGGGTGAGCGTCACCGGGCGGCCCTGGGCCGGGGCGGTGGCCATCATCACGTACACATAGGCAGGCTCGCTCGGCTGGATGTGGTAGCGGACGCGTGAGGCGGCGTTGAAGCCGCGCGGGAAGTCGCCGCCCGCGCCCACCGAGCTGCTGGGGTTCGAGACGCTGAACCACAACGCCACACGGTTATTATAGACCGGCGGCGGCGAGCTTCGGGGGGAGTGCTCGACCAGGTACGCCAGGCCCGCGCCCACCGCGGCCAGCAGCAGCAGAGCGCCCAGGGCGTGCGGCCAATGCCGCTGGCCGTCCGGCGTCGTGGCGTCGGGGCGGGGCCGCGCCTGAAACACTTCCGGGGGGCGGCTGCTGACGGCCGACGGGGCCCTTTCCTGGGCGGCGAGCTGTTGCGTGAAGGCCAGGGGGCGGTCGCCGCGCGTCCAGCGTTCGAGGTCGGCCAACAGGTCGCCCGCGGTCTGATAGCGGGCGGCGGGGTCGCGCTGCATCATGCGTCGGACCATCGCCGCGAGGGCGGCCGGCACGGTCGGCTCGACGGAGCGCAGGTCCGGCGCGTCTTCGTTCACGTGCTTGGCCATCACCTCGGCGGCTCCGGTGCCCTCGAACGGCGTGCGGCCGGTGAGCATTCGGAACATGGTGGCGCCCAGGCCGTAGATGTCGCTTCGGGTGTCGATGGCGGCTTTGCCCTGGGCCTGTTCGGGCGAGGCGTAGTGCGGGGTGCCGATGGCCAGGCCGGTGGCGGTCAGGCTGGCATCCTCCCAGGCGCTGCGGGCCAGGCCCATGTCCGCCAGCTTGACGCCGGCGGTGCGCGAGACGAGGATGTTGCCCGGCTTGATGTCCCGATGCACGATGCCCGCGTGGCTCCAGGCGTGGTCCAGGGCGCGGGCCACCGCGCTGACGATTTCGACGGTGCGCTCCGGCGAGAGCTTGCCGGAGCGCCGGAGAACGTCCTCCACCGATTCGCCGTCCACGTATTCCATCACGAAGTAGTGGATTTCGGAGCCGCTGGGGGAGCGGGCCACGCCGACGTCGATGGCGGAGACGATGTGCGGGTCGTTGAGCCGCGCGGTGGCGAGGGCCTCGCGGCGGAAGCGGCTGATGAATTTCTCGTTGGCCAGCAGCACCGGCGGGAGCACCTTGATCGCCACCAGCCGGTCGAGCGAAGTCTGGCGGGCCTTCCACACCGTGCCCATCCCGCCCGCGCCCAGCTTGTCGAGCACCTCGTAGCCGGGGATGGCCGGGGCCTCGTCCGGGGGATACGCTCCGGAGTCCGCGTGGTCGGGGGCTTGGGAGGCCTCCGGGGCGGGCGAGGCGGCCTCCTCGGCCAGAACGCGCTCGGCCGCTTCGCGCGAGATCAGGCCGCGCTCGATCATCACCTGCGAGAGGCTGGGCGCTCCCTCCTCGGCCACGGTCTTGAGGCACTCCTGGACGCGGCTCTCGTCGACCAGGCGCAGGCGAATCACGGAATCGGCGAAGGACTGATCCGCTTCTGTCGGCATAGCCACCCCATTCGAGTTATGGCATCGTTTTAATTTTGACGTCGTGGAACCGCGCCCCGCACTTGAAGGAGGCCAGGCCGACGCGCCCGGCGGCGTGGGTCTCGTCCTTCACGCGGATCAATTCGTCGCCGCCTCGCAACACGCGGATTTGCGAGCCGCGCACCTCGACGAAGAAGACCTGCCAGTCGAAGCCGGGCAGGTTGACGGTGACCTCGCGCAGCGTCTCGATGCGTGCTCCGTCCACCTTGCTCAGCCGCACCCGTCCGCCGGCCCCGGTGATGCCTCGCCCGGCGGCCAGGTCCACGGCATAGCCCCGCCCGCCGGCGCTGGTATCGGTCCATCGGACCATCAGCCGGGCGTCTCCGGGCGCGGTGCCCAGCAGCACGCGGGCGGCCAGCAGGTAGTCGCGCCAGTTGACGTCGCCGGCGGTCATCAGGCCGTCGATGCCCTCGCGGGCGTTGGCATAGCCCTCGGCGACGGTCCAGGCATTGGCCGGCCC
>CAZBCO010000278.1:0-2910 GCA_964490295.1 uncultured Planctomycetota bacterium | reverse complement strand
CCGGGCAGGCCGAAGGCCTCCTCCCGGAGTTCGGGCGTATGCCAATGGCCGATGACGATGCAATCGGCCCCGGCCTCGAACGCGGCCCGCAGCTTGGCGTCGCTGGGCGGCGTGGAGGTGGTCTTCTCGCGTTGCCGAGCGCGGCTCGCCCGGCGCAGCGTACCCGCCAGGCGCTCCGTGATGCACAGCGGCAGGAGCTTCACACACCCACCGGCCGGGAAGCCGCCTGCGACGGCCCGCAGAATTTTCTGCAGCCGATCGCGCTCCGCCAGTTCGTCGCCGTGCGACAGCCGGGCGGCGTGGCCCGCCAGGTCGCCGCGCCAGACGTCCGGCTCCATCGTCAGCCCGAAGGGCGCGAGGGTGCGGTCGTCCAGCAGGAAGTCGCGGTTGCCGCGCAGCACCGAAACCCGCGTGCCGGAGGCCGCCAGCTTGCCGAGGGCTTCGAGCGCCGCCCGATGGCCCGGACGGCCCACGTGGCGCGGCCCGACCCAGGCGTCGAACAGGTCGCCCAGGATGAAGAGGCGGGCGGCCCCGGAGCACGGCTCGGCGAGGAACCGGCGGAAGAGCGCGGTGCCCGCGTCGATGTCCGGAGAGAGATGCCAATCGGAGGTGAGCAGGATGCGGTTCGAGTTGTCGGGGGCGGGACTCAACCTTCGGCCCTTTTCAACAATACAACGCTTCGAGCGCGGCGTGCGAATGCAGGAAGCACGGGAAGGTCCGGTCCTGCAACGCATCGCGTCGGGCGGCATCGGCTTCCGCCCGTTCGAGGCTCGTCTGCACGGCCAGTATATGGGGTCGCATTCGTTCCCGCAACTGCGCGGCGATTTTTTTTGCCTCGGTGTAGGCCTCCCGGCGCTCGCGACGGCTTAATCCGTCGGCTTGGAGCAAGGCCCGCCGCTGCTCCGCCCACTGCATGGCCTGGGCGTCGTCGGGCATCCGCTCGGCCACAAAGCGCTCCGGCGTGGACTGCATCCGGCGCAGCGTCTGGCGCAGCTCGGCGGCATCTTCGGGCGACGGCAGCGGGGCGCACAGCCGGGGCCGGAGCGTCGCCGAGGCCGCCACAAACGCCGGAGGCTCGACCTCGAAGAACCGGCGGATCACCGCGTCGTTCAGTATCTCGTACCGCGCCCCGCCCATCCCGTGGATGAACAGGTCGCAGCAGAACAGCCGGAAGAAGAGGGTCATCGTCAGTGCCCTGGGGCGCAGCTTCAGGCCGTCCGCCCCGTCGAGTTCGGCCTCCTCCGACAACAGCGGGCGGCGTCGCCCGCCGGGCGACCAGACCCAGAACGGCAACTCCTCGTCCCGGAGGTCCGGCGTCGGCTCAATGGGGTTGCGGATGGCGAAGCGCTCGCGGTGCTCGTGCAGCGCCGCATTGTAAACGGCCCGGAACCGCTCGGCGTGTTCGATCAGATGGTGTGCAAACAAGCGGAACGCCTCGGTGTCGGCCAGCCGCCCGACCGGGAGTTCGAGGTTCTGCGTCCCGAAGCGCTCCTCCAGCCGCCGGCGCGGCATGGCGAGGAAATCGGCCAGGGACTCCGCGGGCTGCGCGGCCGCCAGAAACACATCGCAGAGCGATGGCCCGACGGCCGTCCTCGCCCGCTCGACCAGCGTGGCCAGCCGCGCCGGGGCATCGTGCCCGGCGGGAATCTCCTCGGCGGCGCGGCCGTCCGGAGCCTCCGACAGCGCGAAGGCCTCGACGCGCAGTCCGGCGTCGTCGCAGACCGGCACGGCCACACGGCTCAGGTCCACCACGTCGTTGTCCACGATGAAGTTCACGCTCACCCCACCGACCGCACGGGCCACCTTCGCGGCGAGGTGGTGCTTCAGCCAGATGCCGGGATGCGGCAGCACCGGCTGATGCCCGGTCGCCACCAGCAGGGCGGGGTCGCCCGCTCCGGACTCAACGCCCAGCCCGCGGGTGTAGCTCGCGGCCAGGGCGAGCAGATCGGCCCGCGCCTGTTGTGCCAGCTCGTCTGCCGGAACGCCCATCACGCGGAAGCGATAGCGGCTCCGCCGCTCGGCGTTGGCGCGCGCCAGGTCGGGCAGCGTGTCCGCGTCCGGAAGAATCGCCACCTGTCCGTCGTCGCTCGGCGGGGTGAAGGAATCCAGCAAACTCATGGCTTGACCGCACAGTCCTGGTTGCGTCTCACGGAAATATCATATAACATTTCCGGCATGTCTCAATGGCGCACCATTCTGGATGAGCTTGCCGGGGCCGGCCTGCTGCGCCGCCCGGTGGTGTTGGACGGCCCGGCGGGGCCGCAGGTCCGCATCGGCGGGGCGGACTATCTATGCTTCTGTTCCAACAACTACCTCGGCCTGGCCGACCATCCCGCGCTGGTCGCCGCCGCGAAGGCCGCGACCGAGGCCTATGGCACGGGCAGCGGCGCCTCGCGGCTGGTCTGCGGCACGATGGCCCTGCACGTCGAGCTTGAAGCCGCCCTCGCCCGCTTCAAGGGGGCCGAGGCCGCGCTGGTTTTTCCCACCGGCTACATGGCCAACCTCGGCATCCTCTCGACGCTGGTGGGGCGCGGCGACACGGTGTACTGCGACCGCCTGAACCACGCGAGCCTGATCGACGGCTGTCGGCTCTCCGGCGCGACGCTGCGGGTCTATCCGCACCGGGACGGCGACCGGCTCGACGCGCTGCTGGCGAAGCACCGCGGCGGGCAGGCGCTGGTCGTGACCGACACGGTGTTCAGCATGGACGGCGACCTCGCGCCGCTGCCCGACCTGATCGCCCTGTGCGAGCGGCGGGGCGCGATGCTGATGCTCGACGAGGCCCACGCCACCGGTGTGCTGGGCGCGACGGGCCGCGGAGCGGTCGAGCACTTCGGCCTGGACGCGGCGGGGCGTGGCCTGCCCGGCGGGCTGATCGTGATGGGCACGCTGAGCAAGGCGCTGGGCAGT
>CAZBCO010000277.1:0-3619 GCA_964490295.1 uncultured Planctomycetota bacterium | reverse complement strand
GCAGCACTGTGCCGTTTCTGCCCTCTACGTGGCCCCTGTGGTCGCCGTCATTGTCATTTGCATCGGACGGGCCTGTGCGGCCAGGAACGGATTGGAAGGCGAACTGACACGAGTCATTGCTACGGTGTTCGGCGTCCTGTATATCGCCCTGCCGATGGCGATGCTGGTTCGTATCCGCTTTCTGACGGACGGCTGGGGCCTGCTGTTGATCACATTGGCCACCACCAAGGTGAGCGATATCGGGGCGTATTTCACGGGGCGGTTCCTGGGACGACGAAAACTGGCCCCGCGCATCAGCCCGAACAAAACGGTGGAGGGGGCCTTGGGCGGGCTGGCGGCCAGCATCCTGGTCAGTTGGGTGCTTGCAGACCTGAGTGGCTTGGGCGGCCCTCTGCTGTCCGGCACCTGGCGAGCCTTGGGGTTTGGGGCCGCGGTCGGTCTCGGCTCGCAACTTGGGGATTTAACCGAATCGTTTATCAAGCGGGCGGTGGCGGTGAAAGACTCCGGAAGCCTGCTTCCCGCTTTCGGCGGGCTGCTCGATTTGATAGACTCTTTTCTCGTGGCCGCTCCGGTGGCCTGCACCGTGCTGGCGGTTTTCCAGGGTTAATGCAGAAGTCGCACTATGGTCAGGCAGACAGTACTGTTGCGGGGCCGGGACGAGGCGGAGTTGGTTCAAGGCCCCAACGACATGAACCTCAAGCTGGTCAAGCAGGCCTTCGGGGTCTCGGCCACCTCGCGCAAGGAGGCCGTGACGGTCTCCGGTGACGAGGCGGGGGTGACCCGGGCATGCCGTGTGCTTGAAGAACTGAAATCCCGGGGCGAGTTGGGTTCCCCTGTGACGTTGAACGACGTGGAGGGCCTTATTACTGCCGTGCGGAACGATCTGGATCTGCGGGCGGTCGACCGAATCGAGGTGTTTCGCAAGGCCCAACCCATCGTGCCTCGCACCCAGGGACAGGAGCGCTACGTCGCGGCGATGCGGCGGGCCGACATCGTCTTCAGCATCGGGCCGGCGGGCAGCGGCAAAACCTACCTCGCGGTGGCGATGGCCACTGCCGCGCTGCGACGTGGCGATGTCCGCCGTATCGTGCTGGTCCGACCGGCAGTCGAGGCCGGCGAGAAGCTGGGCTTTCTGCCTGGCGATATGCAGGACAAGGTCAACCCCTATCTCCGCCCGCTCTACGACGCCCTCAACGATATGATGGACTTTGACCAGGTCAAGCAGTTCTGCGATCGCGGGATCATCGAAGTCGCCCCGCTGGCTTTTATGCGCGGTCGAACATTGAACCATTCGTTCATTATTATGGATGAAGCCCAGAACTGCACCGTATCCCAGATGAAGATGTTCCTCACACGGCTTGGGGCGAGTTCCCAAGCGGTTCTCACCGGCGACGTCACGCAGACCGACCTGGCCCCCAACGAGTTGTCCGGCCTGCGGCACGCTTGGGAGGTGTTGCGGGGCATTGAGGGCATCCGGTTCGTGGAATTGACCGGCAGCGACATCGTGCGACACCGGCTGGTTCAGGAGATTGTCGATGCGTACGGGCGGGCTGCGAAAGACGTCGGCAACGCCCAACACGGGGGCGTGGAATGAAGGCTGATCTTTTCTCTCGCGCCGTCGTGTGCCAGCGAGTAAGATAATGCGATGCGACACGACGGAAACAGGATGACGGCAAATAGCGATGGCTAAGCAGGCGAGACAAACCAGCAAGAGGCTTCGAGCCGCAGAGGATCGCGACAAGGCTCAATCCACGCGCGCGGTCCCTCTGCGCATTGATCTGGACCGCGGTCTGGCACGCGGGCTGATCGGGCTGATTTTCGCCATCGTGTCTTTTCTCGCCCTGAACCTGGACGTAGTTCGGCAGGACCCCGACCAACTTCTTATCGACCGGATGCCGCTGGGCATCGCCATTCTGGTTTCGGCGTCTATGATTTTGATCGCCTCGTATCTCTACGCCCATGCCCGACGGCTGGTCAATTCAAAAACTAAGCTGTTTGTCTTAGGGCTGCTCTGGAGTGTTCCTCTGATTGTCGCCCGCGCGATCGCGTTAAGCGATCCGTCGGCGAGCATCGCTTCCGCCAACATCGTACCCCTGGGGGCCGCGGTCTTCATCATCGCCCTTTGCCACGGCAGCCAGGTGGCCATTACCCTCGCCTTCGTCCTCAGCGTGCTGGTGGCGGTGGCTTTGCGCAACGCCTCGTTCCCGGTGATGCACCCCGCCGCCATTCCGCTGCTTGGCGGGGCTTTGATCTGGGCCTTTGGGGCACGGCGTATTCGCAAGCGTCTTTGGCTCTTCAACGTGGGCCTGATTGTCGCCGTGGTTCAGCTCTGGCTGATTATTGGCATTGAACTGCTGACCCAACCCAAGATATCCAACGCCGGCCTCTGGGGTGCGGCCAATGGCATCATCACCGGGGCCGTGCTGACCGCACTGCTCCCGATTATCGAGTATCTTTTCGGGGTCAACACCGAGATCAGCCTGCTGGAGCTCTCCGACCTGAACCAGCCGTTGATGCGGCAGCTCGGCCTTCAGGCCCCCGGCACTTATCACCACAGCCTGATCGTTGGCAGTCTGGCCGAGACCGCGTCGGAAGCCCTTGGGGCCGATCCCCTGCTCGCCCGAGTGGGAGCCTATTTTCACGACATCGGCAAATTACAGAAGCCGGATTACTTCGTCGAAAACGAGGGGACGCAAGGCAGTCGCCACAACCAACTCTCGCCCAGCATGAGCGCTCTCATTATCGGGGCGCACGTCAAAGACGGCTCCGAGATGGCCGAGGAGTACAACCTGCCGCGAGCGATTATCGATATCATTGAGCAGCATCACGGCACGTCGCTGATGGAGTACTTTTACTACCGCAGCAAGGAATCCAGCGATCCGGAAGAAGAGTTGACCAGCGAGGCGCTGTTCCGGTATCCTGGGCCAAGGCCGCGAACCCGTGAGGCCGCCATCATTATGCTGGCCGATGCCGTCGAAGCCGCGTCTCGTACCTTGCCGGAACCCTCCCCCGCCCGGTTGCAAGCCCTGGTGCATGACCTGACGATGAAGAAGTTGTTGGACAACCAACTGGACGAGTGCCCGATCACGCTCACCGACTTGGCCAAGGCGGAGAAAAGTTTTGTCCGTGTGCTCGCGGCCATCTTCCACAGTCGCGTCAAATATCCCGAAGCCGCCTCAACCGCCAGCACGGTGGTCCGCTCACCGAACCACACTCCAAACGGAGAAAGAGCTTCCAACGCATGAAAATTGAGCTAACCAATTTACAGGACAACGTCCCCATTGATCGCCGGGCGATGCGCAGCGCCGCGCGGGCCGCTCTGGCGGACTTGCCGGGCTGTTACAGCGTGGTCTTTGTGGATAACCAGCAGATGCAGGAGATCAACCGCGACTACCTGCAACGGGACCGCACCACGGATGTGATCGCCTTCCCCTTCACCGACGCCCCCTTGACCAAGGACGATTGCGCCGGCGAGATCATCGTTTCCGCCGAAGTCGCCGCCACGCAGGCCCGGGAACGGGATCTGGAGGTCAAGGCCGAGATGGCCCTCTATGTGATTCACGGCGGGTTGCACCTGAACGGCTACGATGACGCAACCCCCGACCAAGCAGAACGGATG
>CAZBCO010000276.1:0-6098 GCA_964490295.1 uncultured Planctomycetota bacterium | reverse complement strand
CCGTTGGCCGCATCGACACAGACCAGCTTGCCGTCCACCGCCAGAAAGACATCGGCCCCGTCGGCGACCGGTAACGCCCGCTCGTTCAGCACCCGCCAGAACTGCACACCGGGGTTGACTTCCGGAACTCTCCAGAGCACCTTGCCCTCGATCACATCGACACGCACCAGGCCGCCGTCAATGGCATAGAAGCTCCCGCCGTGCATCGATCCGACAGAGAACCCGTCAAAGGCCTGGGTCAGCCCCTGAATTGGTTTGCGGGTCTCATCCCGGACCAGGCTCCACGTCCCCTGAGCCTCTTGAACCACCGCCACCACGCCGGGGCCGTCGGCCAGCAACGCCCGCACACCGGCCAGCGGCTTTCGCTCGACCAGGTTTCCGTTGAGCGTATCGACGCCGAGGAGTTCGGCCTTCCCCTCGTCATAAAGCCACAGTCTCGCGTCGGAAGCGATCACGCCCAGGCCGCTGTCGATCTGCATCGGGACACGCCGTATCCAGCGGAGGGGCGACGGCGGAGGCGCGGGGGCGTCGCTCCAGGCATCCAAGGCCTTGAGAGGTTCTGGGGAGGCAATATCCAGCAGATGCAAGCGGAGCGTGGCCAGTCGATTGGCGGCGCGGAGGTCCCCTGCCTTGACGCTGCTCTTGATCAACGCCTCCCAAGCCTCCGGGCTGCCCGGTGCGGCCAATACCGCTCGCTTGTCGGCCAGGACCGTCGCGGCGTGCAGCCCCGCCGATGCCAGCTCCTTCCGGCCCGCGTCGTTGAGTTCGACCTGGTAGAGCCGCAGGGTAAGCGGCGTGTCGGGCACATCGGCCAGCGACGGCAGCGTGCGCGCGGAGGTTTCCACCGGCCGCCGATTCGACACCCCCCAGGCATCGGCCTCCAGCCATTCAGGCCGGGCGAATTCGCCGAACCCCATCCAGACCAGCGCCTCGAACAGCGTCGGCTCCAAGGCCCGGCGGTAATCGGCCTCGCTATTGCGGTAAATGGCTTCGAGCAGCAACAGACAGGCATCGATAGGCGGCCGCTTGGGATCGTCCAGGAGCACCTCGGCGAGTTCTTGAACCTCCGTCGCCCGGGCGAAGAAGGCCCCGTTCCGGGCCGAAGCTGCCAGCACCAGGCCCGCCTTGCGGATGGTCGGGGCCGGCTCGCGGAGAAGATGCTGCCGCAGCCTCTCGTAAAGCGACGGCGAGGTCGGCGTCTTTCGCAGCGCCTCAAGCAGCCCTTTGGCGGATTCCTGCGCGACCCTTTCGTCTTCCCAGAACCCACCCAGGTCCTGCACGGTGGGGGGCACCTCCGACGCTTCGTCGTCCGCTTCGTCCTCGCGTTTCGGGAACTCGATGGGTGTGGCATCGTGCAGCCAGCCACCGGAACCCGCGAAGCTGATCAGGGGGGCTTTCACCGGGGCAATGGGTACTTTGGAGTGCGTCATCTTTTCGGGAGTGCCGGGGGCTCCGGTGGCCATTTCGATCCCGTGCCCACGGCTCAGCCACAGCCGCCCCTTCGAGTCGCAGAAAATGACCGGCGGTTCGGAGGGGGCCGCGACGGAATCCGGGCGACGGAAGAGGTCGCCGGGCAGCCGCAGGATATGCCCCTGGTCGGTCACACCCCACACCGGACCTTGCGGCGATGCCGAGAGCGACGTGATTCGCCCCACGCCTTCCGGAAGCCGCATCAGCGTGAAGTCTCCGGCCCCGTCGCGCGACCGTTCGACAATCCCGTCTCGGACGGGGATCAGGACCCGGTCGCCGTGCCGGGCCGGGGCGGCCACAGGTGGGCCGGAGGGTAACGCAAAGCTCTGCCATTGGCGTCCGTCAAAGCGGCTGACGCGGTCTCGGTCCACCACCCACAGGTCCTCGGCATCGGGCCAGGCCACCAGCCATCGCACCGGCGAATAGGGAAGCGGCAAGGCGACGGGGCGAACACTGGTCTTTCGGTCCAGAAACAGTCTGGCCCGCGCGGCGATCCAAACGCCGGCCTTGCCCTCGGCGAATGCGGTGATGCGATCGTTCCCGGCGAACACCTGCCAGCGTCCGGGCAGCAGCGAACCGGCCTCCGGCTGGTAATAGGCCACGTTGCCCCAGTTGTATCGCCGCAACTGGCCCACGACGCCTTCGCCCGTCTCGGCAGCAGCCACGCTGCCCAGCCAGGTCCGCCCGGAGCGATCCATCCAGAGGGCATCCACCGGCTTATGAACGCGCAGGGCATCCGGGGCGATGCGCTGCCAGTGCTTTCCGTCAAACAGGGTGAGGCCGTCGCCGAGCATCGCGATGCGTCCGTCCGGCCCCTCGGCAAACGCCAGGGCGCGGGAGATCGGGCAGCCGCTTTCGGGGCCGAGCCGCTTCCAGCCCGCGTGCCCCTGGGGCATGGGGTGTTCGGCGGAGGCCCGGGCCAGAGCCTCGATCAGCCGGTTGACGGCCGGATGATATACCTCCGGGTCGCGCGAAAGCATCTGCTCTCGGATAGCATCGGGCAGCCCGATGTTCTCGAAGCAGCGAAGCAGCGAATAAGCGGCCTCCCTGACGATGCCGGGGTCCGACGCCACACCGGCCAACAAGGCAGCGGTGCGCGCGGCGCGGCGTCCGTCGCCCAGATGCAGGGCGAGGTGCATGTGCTCAAGCAACTGGCGGGTGAGATTGGCCTGCGTCTCTTCCAAGGAGATGCCGGGGGCTTGTTGTGGTGCCGCCAGACAGCTTACCGCCATCACAATTTCAAGAATCACAATAATCACCCCGCAGAGTGCCCGGTCGGCCCGGAAGAGTCCCAAGGCCGTTCGGTGGGTTCAAACGCCTGGGGAAACCGGTTATACTGGCTCACATCCACCGGCTCGGTTCGGACGGCCCAGTCCGTACCGATGTCACTGAACAACCCCTCTTGCTCGCCGGCAACCCGCATCTGTTCGCAAATACCGGGCAGTTCGTAATACAAAGCATCTCCGGCGCCGTGCCGCACCACGGGCGGCTCGGCAATGGGGTGGACCTTGCGGCTGGAATCGAACGCCCCGTTGGACAACCGTACCAGCTTGAGCGAGTCGCCGATGGGCGAAATCAGGGTATCGCTCTCGCCCGCGAGGTAGCGAACAAAGTTCTCGATGCACCGCTGCGTCGAACCTGCGATGCCGGCGTGTTCAATCACGCCCGACGTTCCGTCACGGCGTTCATAGCGAGCCGGCTGGCCTTCATCGCTCGAATGCCACGAGACAACCCCCGCGTCGCCGTGAACTTCGATGCTTACTTTGCGATAGGTCTCTTCCGCGGCCAGCAACGTGACGTAGATGTATTCGCTCACGCCGTGTTCGAATTCCGCGTGGATGCAGGCGGTGTCTTCCCCTTCGATGGTCGGGCGGCCGCGGTACAGCTCGCCGCGCACGCGCACCGGATTGGCGACGTGCCCCGCCTCGCCGGAGGCGAGGTACATCCCGGCCAGCAGGTAATGCGCCAGCGGGTTGTTCACCGGGCCGTCAAGCGTCCAAAGCCCCCCCACCCGGCTGCGGCCCGCCCAGGCGGAGCGCTGATAGTAGCTCTCGTAGCGGAGCCAGCCGCCCCGCACCACCACGCGGCGGACTTGGCCGACCACGCCCCGAACAACGGCCTGCTGCGTTGCGATCAGCTTGCTGGAGCTCTGATGCCAATACGCGATATCCAGCGGCAGGCCGGTACGCTCGGCAGCGTCCGCCATGGCCTGCACGTCCTGCACGGTCGGTGCGGCGCTCTTCTCACACAAGACCGGGAACCCGGCTTCGAGAGCCTGCACGGTCATTGGGCGGTGCAGATGCAGCGGCACGCTGAGCACCACGAACTCGAATCCCCCGTGAGCCAGCGCCTCCTCCAACCCGGTGAAGCACCGGACGCCGCCCTTCTCCAACTCGGCGATCGCCTCGGAGCATCCGTCCCGATTGCGCTCCACCACCGAGGCCAGCTCGGCGATGCCCCGCTCCTTGAGCTGTTGAAATGCTCGGAGATGTGTCGCCCCGTAACCACCGATGCCAACCAGACATGCCCTGGTCGGCCTGTTGCCCTTCATAGCCTGCCTCCTAATCCACGCGGATATCGCTGATAATCAGTTCAAACGGCCCGCCCGATGCCTGGGTGTTGATCCGCGGCGAAAAAACCATCGAACAGGTGCCCGCACCGGCCAGAATTTCGTCGTACAGGGTATGGCCCTGCCAGAAGGACACGGCCCGGAAGCTGTTTCGCCCGTCGTTGACATAGAAAGAAACGTGCTGCCCCTTCATCCCCATCAGGCGTGGCCGTCCGGCAATATGCAGGTCTCGCGCCACAAACATCGGGGCCGGGTTGCCCGCCCCATGCGGCGTGAGGCCGTCCAACTCGCTCATCAGCCGTTCGGACAGGTCCGCCAGCGTGACCTCGGCGTCCACGTCAAGGGTCGGTTGAAACATCTCCGGGTCGTGCGTGCCGGCCGCTTCGTTGAGGAAGAGGCGCAGCGGCTCGATCTGGTCGAGCGCGATCTGGAACCCGGCGGCCATCGCGTGGCCGCCGAAGCTGATCAGCCGGTCACGGAACCCGGTGAGCACATTGAACAGATGAAAGCCCGGCACCGACCGGGCCGAGGCCTTACCCACCTCACCGTCCAGGGCGATCAGGGCCGACGGCAGGTTGAACTCGTCCACCATCTTGGATGCCACGATGCCGATCACACCGGGATGCCAATCCTGATGGGCCAGCACAATCGCCTGGGCGCTGTCCGCTCCGGGCTGACTCAGGAACATCTTGCGGGCGTGCTGAAAAATCTCCGATTGCAACTTACGCCGGTCCCGGTTGTGCTGCTCCAGGGTGCCCGCCAACTCGTGACAACGGAGGGTGTCGTCGCTGATCATTAACTCCACGGCCAGGGCGGCGGCGTCCATTCTGCCCGCGGCATTGAGGCGCGGCCCCAATCCGTAAGAGATATCGCGCGGCGTCAAAACCTTGCTGCGAATGCGGGCGCAATCCATCAACGCCCGCAGCCCAGGGGCCGGGCTGCTGCCCAAGGCCCGCAACCCGAACTTGGCCAGCACCCGGTTCTCTCCCGTCATCGGAACGATGTCCGCGACCGTGCCCAGAGCCACAAAACAGAGTGAATGCAGCAGGAAGCGCCGGAACTCTTCGGACATTTTCTGGCCGGTGGAGAACCGGTTGGCCATCGCCCAGGCGAGCTTGAACGCGACGCCGACGCCCGCGAGGTCGCGGCAGGGGTTCGACGCGTCGCCCAGCTTGGGGTTGACCACGGCGACGGCGGGCACCGTTTCCGAGCCGGGTTCGTGGTGGTCGGTCACCACCAGGTCGATGCCGCATTCCCTGGCATACTCGCACTCTTCGACCGCCCCGGTGCCGCAATCCACGGTGATAATCAACTTGATATCACGCTTCTGGAACTCGGCAATCGCCGCCCGGTTAAGGCCGTATCCCTCATCAATGCGATGCGGCACGTAGAACTCGCAATCGATCCCGGCGCAGCGCAGGAAGCGCACCAGCAAGGCGGTGGAGGCCGCTCCGTCCACGTCATAATCGCCGTAAATCAGCACCCGCTCCTGGTTTCGGGCCGCCTGATAGACCCGTTCCACCGCTTCGGCCATCCCGGGAATCACGCTGGGGTCCGACAGATGAACCAGTTGGGGATTGAGAAATTGACGGGCCGATTCCACGTCCTCACAGCCCCGGTTAATGAGCACCTGGGCGGTCAAGGGCGAAATCGAGAGATGGGCCGACAAGGATTGAGACAGCCGGAGGTCCGGGGTCGGCAACAACCAACGATCTGACATGCACCACCGATCCGTAAAAATCAAGCACCTTATATTTCCCATGTCACTATAGAGCCTGAAGCGTTCGTTTGCAAGCGATAGGCGCGGGAAGGATGCCCTTCTCTCCGGATTATGCGATTAGGGCGGGCAGAAAAAGGAGAAAATCCGGGAACAAAAAAGGCAGCCGCACCCTCTCGCTGGCGTGCGGCTGCCGAACATCGCGCGTGCCCTTGCAGAAGCCTGTCGCTCGAGGGCTCTGGGGGCGCGTTCAGGTTACCGACGGCTGACCCCTTCGGGCAGCGCCAAGTCTGGTCATCAACTGTCACGCGCCTCGGGCTTCCGGGGCGACAGCGCGAGTCT
>CAZBCO010000275.1:0-5398 GCA_964490295.1 uncultured Planctomycetota bacterium | reverse complement strand
CGGTTGCGCACAATCTGGAGCAGCCAGGTACGGAACCGCCCGCGCGGCTTATAGCGACCAGCCGCTCGCGCCACGGCCAGAAACGTCTCCTGCAAGATATCCTCCGCCGCGGTGTCGCAATTCAGCATCGTGCGGGCAAATCGGTACACCACACCGTAATGGCGGTCAAAGAGCGCATCGAACGCATCGGCATCGCCGTCGTGATACAGACGCATCAGATCGTCATCGGACACGTTGGTCAAATTCCAGCTCCGCGGATCAGGTTATCCAACATATTAAACAGCGCGCGGCCCGAATTGTTCCATTAAAAACCAAATCTTTTCCCCGTTTCCCCCTTTCCCCGTTCCCCCACCTTACACTACATCGCCCTGATATGACGCAACGCGGCAGACCTCGGCCTTGCAAATCCGGCTTTTGACGCGATACAATAAGGCTATGAATCTGTCGCGAGTGAGCGAAATTCTGGCGGCTCTGCCGAAGCGCAAGGTCGCGGTGGTCGGCGATTTCTGCGTGGACCGCACGCTGCACATCGACCCCGCGATTAGCGACACCTCGCGCGAGACCGGCCTGCCCATCCACCAGGTGGTCCGGGTCGTGCCCGAACCGGGCGGCGGGGCGAACGTGGTCAAGGACGTCGCCGCGCTCGGCGTCGGCGGCGTGTATCCGGTCGGCTATCTGGGCCTCGACGGCGAGGGCTTCGAGCTGGGCCGCCTCTTCGACGCGCTCGGCGTGGAACGCGACTTTCTCCAGTTCACCGAGACACGCCACACCCCGGTTTACACCAAGCCGGTGGTCGTCGAGCCGGACGCTCCGCCCCGGCCCTTGAACCGTCTGGACATCTTCCCGCGCGAGCCGATGGACGGGGCGCTCGAGGCCCAACTGATCGAGCACCTGCACCAGGCCTTCGAGGCGGCCGACGTGGTGATTGTCGCCGACTACGACGAGCCGGGCAAGCACGGCGTCATCTCAATGCCGGTCCGCGAGGCGCTCAACGAGCTGGCCCGCAATCATCCGGAGACGCCGGTGCTGGCCGATTCCCGCCGCCACATCGACCACTTCCGGCACATCCTCATCAAGCCCAACCCTGTCGAAATCACGGCGCTGCTCGGCGAGTCCGAACCCGGCGGGATGAACCTGGTTCGGCTGACCGAGGCGGGGCAGCGCCTGGCGGAGCGAAACCATCGCCCGGTGCTGATCACGCTGGGCCGGGAGGGTTGCCTGCTCTGCGCCACGGCGCGGGCGCTCAAACTTCCGGTGTTTCCGTCCGAGCAATACGGCGAGGTGGACCCGGTCGGCGCGGGCGACCAGGTGATCGCGACGGTCGCGTCGGCGCTGGCCGGCGGGGCGCGGCTCGACGAGGCGGCCATTCTGGCGATGGTCGCCGCGTCCGTCAGCGTCGAGCAGCTCGGCACCTGCGGCACGGTGACGCCCGAACCCCTCCGCCGCCGCTTCAAGGAATACGCCCACCACTTCCCCGGCGTGGTCGCCGGCTGAACCGGTGCCGCGGCGCGGATTATCCGAAGACGATGCCGGCATAGCCGACGGCGAGGTCGAAGCGGTCGGCCGCTTCGCGCAGCACCTCGTGGCTGGTGGTGTATTCGACCAGCGTGGCTTGGGCCGCGCCCATCGCCTTCGCGGCGGCCACCGTCGCGGCGATGGCTCCGGGGCCGCAGGCGTTGGCGTGCTCCTCGGCCTCGGCCTGCACCGCCTCGGCTCGGAAGTCCAGGATCAAGTCGATCATCCGCCGGTCGTTGGCCCGCATCTTCTCGCCCGCTTCGGGTCCGGTGCCCCAGGGGACGAACCCGTAGTTCGGGCCGTAGTGGGTGAGGTCGGTCGAGCCGAGCACGGCCACCGGCCGCCCGGCCTCGGCCAGCACCTTGCCGACCGCCGTGCCGACGGCCGCGGCGCGGGGCGAGGGCGGCATCGCAATGGGCACGATCTGCGCTCCGGGGTGCAGGTGCTTGATCATCGGAACCTGCACCTCGATGGCGTGCTCGCGGGCGTGGGCTTGCGGGTCGGCGGTCAGGGCGTCGGGGCAGCGGTCGAGCAGCAGCTCGGCCAGCGCGGCATCGACGGCCACCTCGCCGAAGGGCGTGGCCCAGGCCCCGTCGGGATAGACCCCGCCCTCGGCAACGCCCCAGGCGTGAACCGCGCCGAAGAGGACCAAGGTCTCCGGCTTCACGGCTCGGAGCGTGGCGATCACCTTGGCGGCCACCGCGCCGGAACAGCTCCACCCGGCGTGCGGCACAATCCCGGCGAAGGGATGCTCCGGGGTGTCGGGCGGCGTGAAGCCCGCAAGAAAGCGGTCGATCTGGTCGGGGCCGGCCCCGGCGTAGAATTGGGAGGCGACCGGTTGGCGGATCATCGGGGATCTCCTTATTGCGTTCGGTTGGCCGCGAGCGGCGCAGCGGCTAAATCTCGCGGAGCGGGACGTTCTTGGGGGACTTCTGCACGGCCTCGTCGAAATCCTGGAGGCACGCCCGCAACGTCTTCAGCTCGCTCGTCTCGACGATGGGCACGTTGTCCTCGCCCCGCTTCTCCAGCCGGTCGAGCACAAACCCCACGGTCAACTGGTCCAGCGAACGCGCGGGCTGATAGCCGGTGTCGGTCGGGTTCTCGTTCTGCGTGGGCACCAGAATCCCGGCCTGCACCAGCTCGTCGAGGATTTCATTGACCAGGCGGATGGGTACGCCCAACTCATGGCAGAGGCCCTCGGCGACCTCCGGCGGCTTGCCTTCCGTGAAGTTCTTCACGTACACATTGGCGATGCGCAGCGCCAGCAGCCGCCGGAAGGCGTGGCTGATGCCCAGGCAATCCGGCTCGAACTCATAGGTCTCGACGTTCTGATGGGCGAACGAGACCTCCGCCCCGAACAGCACGATGAGCCAGCTCAACTGCATCCAAATCATGAACATCGGCAGGGCGGCGAAGCTGCCGTAGACCGCGCTGTACTTGCTGACCCCCACCTGAAAGGCGATGTAGGCCCACTGCGTGATCTGAAAGGTGGTGCCCGCCAGAACGCCCGCCAGCAGCGCGGAGCGGAACTTGACCCGCGTGTTGGGCATAAACATATAGACAAAGGCGAACATCAACCAGCCGAGCACGAACGGCGTGAACTTTAGCCCGAAGACCACCAACTGGTTCACCGCGTTCGGCGTCCCCAACTTGTCCAGCAGGCCGGTGATCATCGTGGTCACCAGCACCGTGGCACTGCCGGAGATAATCAACAGCATCGGGCAGACCAGCATGATGGAGATATAGTCCGTAAATTTTCGGGCGAGGGAGCGGTGCCGCTTGACGCCCCAGATGTCGTTGAACGACTTCTCGATATTCCCCAGCACCTTGATCACCGTCCACAGCAGGATGCCGAAGCCAATGCCGGCGACCAGCCCGCCTTTGACATTTTCGAGCAGGTTCTTGGCGAACTCAATGATGCGGTCCGCCAGCTCGGTCTGGACAGCGGCGGCGACAGGCTCGGTGGTCAGCTCGGCCCCGGCCGGCTCGCTGGTGGGTTCCGCCTGGGCCGGGGCGGTGGTCGGCCCGGCCTCCGGGGCCGGGGTCTCCGAGGCGTCCGCGTCCGGGTCAACCGGGGCGGTGGCCACCGTCCCGCCGCCGACCCCGCGCAGCGCATCACGCAGCCGGCTCTCCAGCCGCTCCTCCATGCCGAAGCCCTTGGCCACGCCGAAGGCCATCGCCACCACCGGCACGATGGACAAGATCGAGTAGAAGGTCAGCGCCGAGGCCCGAAGCTGGCAGCGGTCGTTCCGGAACCCCCGCAGCGCCAGCAGCACAGTGCGCAGCGTGGTGATCAAAATCCCCTTGCCGCGCGACAAGTCGCGCGCCCGGATGCGCCAGACATCCCGTTTGACGAACTGGACCAGTTTCCGGAAGCCGCCGCTCTTCATATCCCGCCCTCCATCACGCAGGTTCGGTGCGTTCACCCAAGGCATAGTATGCGAACGGCCCGCGTTTTTCAAGAGGTCAGCCGCCGCCGAGGCCGCGCGGGTGGACATCCCGGCGGCCAACGGGTATCATCTTGAAACCGCGTCGCGGGCGTCTGCCCCCGGCGCTGACAGGATGCTGTTCGGCTCTATTATCGAAAGGGTGCAATCGATGGCGATGAATCTGGGTATTCTTGGCTTTGCTCATGGGCACGTGGGGTCCTATTGTCGGCAGTGGCGGGCGAATCCGTCCATCGGGCTGAATATCGCGGCGGGCTGGGACCACGACGCCGCCCGCGCGGCGAAGGCCGAGGAAGAGCACGGCGTCGCGTTGTGCTCCTCGGCCCGCGAGCTGGTGGCGCGCGACGACATTCAGGCGGTGGCCATCGGCGCGGAGACCGCGATGCACGCCGAGATGGTCGAGCTGGCCGCCGAGGCGGGCAAGGCCATCATCCTCCAGAAGCCCATCGCCCTGACGCTGGACCAGGCCGACCGCATCGTCGCCGCCGTGGAGCGCACCGGCGTGCCGTTCACCATGGCCTGGCAGATGCGCGTGGACCCGCAGAACGTGAAGATGAAGGAGCTGGTCGAGGCCGGGACGCTGGGCCGCGTGTTCATGTTGCGCCGCCGTCACTGCCTGTCCACGCACACCTGGCCCTGGTTCCCCGATAGCTGGCACAACTCGCCGGAGATGAACCGCGACATCTTCGCGGACGACGCCGCCCACGCCGTCGATTTCATCTATTGGATGCTGGGCATGCCGGTCAGTGTGACCGCCGAGCTGGGCACCCTGAACGACCCGCGCGTCCCCAACGACCACGCCATCGCCGTGTACCGCTTTGCCGACGGCACCTTCGCCGAGGCGTTCTGCTCCTTTGCCTGCCTGGCCGGCGAGAACACCACCGAGATCGTCGGCGAACGGGGCGTGGTGATTCAGAACTACGGCGACAGCCCCAGCAGCAACACGCCGCCCGCCGAACGCGGCGAGGGGTTGAAATGGTATCTGCAGGAGACCAAGAGCTGGACGCCCAGCGGCATCCCTTCGCCGGAGAAACACGGCGAGCGGATTGCCGGTTTGGCCGGCCCGCTGGCCGAGTTCCTGCGCGGCGAGCGCCCGCCCATCGCCACCGCCCGCGAGGGCCGCGACGTCCTCCGCATGATCCTCGCCTGTTACGAGTCCGCCGAAGCCGGCCGCCGCGTCGCGCTTGATTCGGCGGGGTAGGGCGGCTAAGATGTCTGACAGGTCGGACAGGTCCGACAAGTCCGACAGGTCCGACCCGTCCGACGAAAAACAGGGAGGGGAATACGATGGGGAACGGGCTGATTCCCAAGCACGGGGGCTATCGAAAGCTGCGGAGTTTTCAGGCGGCCCAGGCGGCGTACGACGCAACGGTGGTGTTTTGCAACCGGTTCATCGAGAAGCGCTCGCGCACACACGACCAGATGGTGCAGGCGGC
>CAZBCO010000274.1:0-3722 GCA_964490295.1 uncultured Planctomycetota bacterium | reverse complement strand
ACCAGCGCGAAATCGTCGTTGCCGAGCGTGATGGGGTTGAAGCCGTGCCATTCGAGATTGTCGGGATCGGAAGCATCCCGGTCGTAGAGGTCCAGCAGGAGATTGATCATCGGGCGGAATCCCTCTTCAAGGTAATCCTTGCGCCCGAGAACCTTGCCGCTGTAATAGAGGCAGAGCGCTCCGCCGATCTGCCAGTCGCCGTCCACGTGTCCTTTGCCGGCGATCGCCTCGTCGGGCGTGCTGCCGGGGACGGCGGAGTAGCCGCGTCGCGCCTTGTAGTCGAAATAGCGCCAGGGCCAGCCGTCGGGTCGTCGTCCGTATTGGATATACCAGTCACAGAACAACTGCGTCCGTTCCCGGTAGCCGGGATCGTCCGTATATTTGGCCAGCGCGGCCAGACCGAAGCAGCCGGTGGTCATGTCGCGCGACATACCGATCCCTTCGGCGGGGTAATGCTCCCAGAGACCGCCGGAACATTCGGGGTGGCGCGAATCGAGGTTCTGCAGCGAGACCAGGTAATGTGCTCCGAGCAGGGCCGCCTTGCGGTATCGGTCTTCGCCGGTCCGGCGCTCCAAGTCAAGCAGGTCAATGATCCCCAGCGCCTGGGCCCAATTGCCCGCGCCGCGCCGCTTGCCGGTGGCCTTATACACCTCATACAAAAAGCGTCCGAGATTGGCGTTGGAATAAACATCGCCCCAGGGTTTCTGCTCGGTGCATTGCGTGTTCAGGTACCAGCATGCCGCCGTTTCCGCATGGTCAAGCCAGGCGGCATGTTTCCGGTTTTGTGTTTTCAGCATTTTCATGGGGAATATATCCTGTCCGTTTGGGGGTGTTAAGGGTCGATATTGAAGCAGGCCAGGCGCGAGGCGTCGCGAAAGGAATCCTGATCCAGATACAGCCGTGCTCCGGGATGCTGCTTCAAGACAGTTGCCGGCAATGTCGGGGTTACCGGACTTTCAAAAAAACGCTTAACAATAGGCGCCTTGATAGCGTAAGGAACCAAGACAAGGATATGTTCTGCCTCCAGAATCGCGGGAACGGTCATGGTAATACCCCGTTCCGGAATCGCCGGCAGCCTCATGAAGTTAGGATCGGCCTCCAATTGCCGTTTGCTTGCTTCGCAGACATCCACCACGCGCACCCAACGGGGATCGTGAAAGTCAGTATCGCCCGGTTCGTTCAAGGCCAGATGTCCCGAACAGCCGATACCGATGCAGGCGATATGCGGCGGTTGGGCGCGGATCAGCGTTTCATAACGGCGTGCCTCTGCGTCGGCATCGGCCGCGCAGGGATCGATAACATTTACGCTGGCAGGTTGGACATTTGCATACAGTTCGCGTTTTGGCTCGGCCGCGACAGCGCAGGCTTCCGGCAGCCCAGGCGACCAGAAATCGTCCACCGCGAAAGCATGGATCCGGTTCCAGGGGATATCGGTGCGGCTTGCGAGCGCGCGATGGAACGTCATCTGGCTTTCGGCCCCGGCAAAAACCACGTTCAGCTCCGGGGTCCGGGCGAGCAGAGCACACGCGAAGCCAACGAAATCCTCGACGGCTTGTTCGGCGATCTGTTGATCGTCGTGTCCCACATAAACAGGTAGGTTCTCGATTTGCATTCGCATCATACGGTTTGTTCTCCTCTGTGCCTCGCGCCCTCTTGGGCGCCGCAAGCGATGCCTGCTCCGCGACTTGATATCCAAGGGGCAGCATACTAAATCTGCTTTATTTTGTGGCGGCAGGCAGTCCGTCTGCTTCCGCCAGTAAAGCATTATACGTCCATGCATTCAGATTGCGAGAGGTAATCCGTAGGTCGCATGGTCGCATGGGGGCATGGGGGCATGGGAGCATGGGAGAGTGGAGAACGAGGAACGGGCTTTCCGTGGCACGGGCGTCCCGCCCGTGTTCTATGTTTTGACGCACGGCGGTTCAGCCCGTGCCTCCTGATTTTTATTCACGGCTGGGACAGCCGTGCTACGTTTTAATCACGGGCGGGACGCCCGTGCCACATTGCGAGCACGAGCACGAGTAGGAGCACGAGCACGAGTAGGAGCAGGCGGGTAAGACTTCAGCCGGGTGAAGTGATTCGAAAAAAGAAAGCCCCGCTCGGCCGAATAACTCGTGCGCTCTGGGAGGGAGAGAGCGAGTGTACCGGCGCGGCGGGGCTTCAGCATCGCGTGTCCGCCCCTCCCGGATATGACCCGCGGTGTGAAAAGCCAGAGGTTTTCAAGAACAGAACAGACGAAAAGGCTGGACCTGTTCGTCTGTGAAGGGGCGGCCGACAAGGCTCACCTCGCTTTACGCGCCCTTCCGTCTGTCCTGTCCAGTGTAATTATCGGTTGCGTGAAGGGGGGTGTTAGCAGAATCCGGAAAATTCCGGGGCAAGAAAACGGCCGGGGCGCACGGGGTGCGCGGCGGGAGAGGGCCGATGAAAGAACGTGGAAGCATGGCCGGGGCCGCGCCGAGCGAAGGTCAGCTTGGGCGGCAACGGCGTGAACGCCGAGAGCGTTCCGGGGCGGGGGTCCACCCCAGCCCGTCCAAGCCGCGAATACGGCTTTGGCTGGGCGCAGCGGGCGGCAATTTGCCGTCCCGTTCATAAGCACGATCCAAGTGAGAAACGCGAACCCAGCAATATGCCGGAGCAAGCCCGCCGCCTCTTCTCATAAGCAAAACCCTTGCATCTTGAACTGTCGAAACCCGGCCCCGGTGCGGAGCCGTTACCACACTATCCAACTTATCAGAAAGGCGCGCAATCAGCAAGACCTATCATCAGGAAAAACAAAAAAGTGTGCGGCCCGCTTCCCGGCCGAACCGGCGGGGGTCAGGTGATGCGGAGGCCGGTCAGGCCGAGCGCTTTCAAGTGTTCGCGCAACGCCTGGGGCTTCCATGGGGCGCGCTGTGCCGTCCAGGGCTGGACCAGCCGGAGCCGCTTCGGCTTCAACGCGCGGAGGCAGTCGGGCAGGTCGAAGGCCTTGAGGGCCTCCGGCACCAGGGCGGAGGCCGGCCACTGGATAACCGGCGTCTGCGTCAGCTCGTGATAGGAGAGCAGGGCGTTGTGCAGCGTGACCTGCTTGACCAGGGGGTGGAGCACCGCGGCGAAGGTGGCCCAGACCGCGCCGAGGCCGCGCCCCACCAGGTGGACTTCTCGGCAGCCCTTGGCCGCCAGCAGATCGAGAACACATAACAGGTCGTGTGTTCGCCGTCCGCAGTAGGGTTCAAGGAGCATCTCTCCGTAAGCGTTGTACATGTAGTCCGAGTCGTAGAGGTTGAAAAAGTCGAGTTGATTGCAGGTCAAAGCGGTCAGGTTGCCGATGCCGCGCACATCGACGGCCAGCAGGGGGGCCTCGGCGGGGGCGGTGCCGGCCGCGAGGTCGTCCACCGACGACAGATCCGGCACATACATCGTCGCGCGCTGTGCTTCGGGGAACCGGTACACATTTTTATCGTCAAAGAGGTGGAGCATTGCCAGGGCGTGGTGCTCGGTCTCGATAACAAACCGGTTGTCGACCTGCGGCGCGGCCTTGGCGGCCTCGACCGGCTGGGGGCGGAGGACGCGGTAGTGCGGTATCGCGGTGCGTTTCGGCAGGGCGAGATATCGCGTGAGGGCCTTGGCCAAGGCCTCGCCGGAAAGCCCCTTGCGCTTCGCGGCCAGTTTGTCGGCATCCTCGCGGGTGAAGTCGAAGGCGTGGGCCGGTTTGAGGGGGTGGACCTGGCCCTTGGGGGTTACGT
>CAZBCO010000273.1:0-9728 GCA_964490295.1 uncultured Planctomycetota bacterium | reverse complement strand
AGCGTGGCAGTGGGGACGGTGCTGCTGCTGCACGTGGGCTTGATCCTCTGGCTGGGGCTGCACGCCACACACCGGGTGGCCGGCCCGCTGCACAAATTGAAACTGGCAATGGCCGAGGTCGCCTCCGGGAAGCCCGGTGTCCGCATTCGGTTTCGCTCGCGCGATCAGCTCGGCGAGCTGGCGGAGGGGTTCAACCGGATGATGGATACGATGGAAGGCCCGGATTCGCCGGACCGTTCCGAAACGGCGGAGGCGGACTGACAACGCTCAATCGTCGGACTCGTCGAAGTAAGCGTTCAGTTCGTCGTCGGTACAGGTCTCTCGTGGCGGGTGATAGTCTGGGCGCCCGCTCACATAGGGGCAATCGGCGGGGAACACGCCCACTTCGACGCCCTCCTCCACCGTCAGGCATCGCGGGTTGCGTTCGTGCCGGTCCTGGTAGATAGAGCAAAGCCGCGTGGCCGGATCGAAATAGCGGCAGAACACCGGCAGATAGACGATCTCGTCATCCACGATGATCTTCTGGCAGCAACAACGTCCGCAACGTTTACACAGGCTTGGGTCTGCCATCGCTCAACTCCCCAGTCTGGCCGCGACGGCACTGAGTTCATGGGTGGAGAAGGTGATGCGCGGGCGTCGCAGGCCGACGTTGAGCAGCAGCGAGATGCCCACAAACGAGGCCACGGTGGAGGACCCGCCGTAGCTCACAAACGGCAGTGTCACGCCGACAATCGGGAGCATGCCCACGGTCATCCCGATGTTGACAAAGGCCTGGGAGACAAACAGGGTGACCACGCCCACGGCAAGCAGCCGCCCCACCGGCTCGCGGCAACGTTGCGCGATGCCCAACCCCGCCCCGGCCAATCCAATGAAAAGCATGATAATCAAGCTCGCCCCCAGGAAGCCAGCCTCTTCACAAATCACGGCAAAGATGAAATCGGTATTCCGGAAGCTGAGGTAGTTCAACCGATTCTGGGTGCCCTGCCCCAGGCCCAGGCCGGTCCATCCGCCGGAGCCGATCGCCACTTTGGATTGAATCAGGTGGTGGAAGCTGCCCACTTGTTCGGCGCGGGTCAACTTGCGGCCCTGGCCCAGCCAGACGTGAACACGGCTGCGCTGCACCGAGGTCATCCCCATCCACAGGATGGGAAGCATCAGCAGCATGGCCAGCGCCAGGGTCATCAAGTGCTTGACACGCACCCCGGCCACGAGAAGCATCGCCAGCGCGGGGGGCAGCAACATCAGCGCGGTACCGAGGTCCGGCTGCCGAAGAATCAACAACGCCGGGAGGCCCACCAAAGCCAGCGCACCCAGCACGCGGCTCATTCGGCGAATCTGTTGCTCCTGAGCCAGGTACTGAGCCAGCAAGATGATGGTGGTAATCTTGACCAGTTCGGCGGGCTGTACGCGCAAATTGCCGGGTAACACCAGCCAACGCTTCGAGCCGTTGATTTCACGCCCAAAGAATAACACAAGGACGAGCAAAGCCAGCCCCAAAAGATAGAAGACAACCCCCATTTCGGACATGGCCCGGTAACTGGGAATCAGCAGTAAAAGGGCGATACCGATGCCGCCCACAATCCAGAAGACTTGTTTTTCCGGGCTGGAGGTGTAGGTGCCCTGGCCGTCGATGCCCGACCGATAGGAGGCGCTTTTCATATAGGGCCAACTGAACACCGTAAGCGCGAAGACTGCAATGATCACAGGCCAATCGATGCGTCGGAGCATGCCGCCGGTCATTGTTCGCTCCCCTGCTCGGATTGAGCCAGCCCCAACAGGTCGAGGGAAATGGCTTCGAGGATGCGTCGCGCCACCGGCCCGGCGGTGCCGCCGCCCGCATCGCTGCCCGTAAGCCGCTCGACGGCCACCGCGAAGGCGACGCGGGGGTTGGTGTGCGGGGCATAACCGGCAAACCAGCCGACGTTATCGGACACCGCCCGTCCGTCGCGTCGCACACGCCGTTGGGCGGTACTGCTCTTGCCGCAGACCTTAAACGGGCGGTTGAACCCACTGAACGCTCGGTACCCCGTGCCTCCGTGCTCGTTGACCACTTTGTACATCCCCACTTGCACGGCGTCCAGCCCCCGTCTTGAGAGCTTCAGGTCCACGGGCCGACGAGGATCGTTTATCGGTTCGGCGACCATCGCCCCGGGGGTATCAAACGGCAGCAGGCTCTTGACGAGGGTGGCGGGCATCATCACCCCGTCGTTGGCAATGGCCGCCATCATCTGGGCGACCTGGAGCGGCGAGACAAGCAGCTCGCCTTGCCCGATGGAAAGGTTCATCAATTGCCCGCCGGGGGCCGACCGAGGCAGCAGGCCGTCCGGTTCACCCGGGGTCTGAATACCCGTGCGTTTGCCGAAGCCAAACCGCCTGGCCATCTCAAACAAGGGTTCGTAGGACATCTTATGAGCGGCGGCATAAAAGTACACGTTGCACGAGTATTTGAGGGCGTGGGTCACATCCAGTTCCCCGTGACCATAGCGCCGATGGCAGACAAAGGTTCGGTTGCCGTGACGATAGGCTCCGGTACAATTCACCGAGTTCGGAATCCTGCCGCTCTCCAGACCGGCCAGAGCGGTCATCAGCTTGAACACGGACCCCAGGGGGAATTGCCCGTGAAAAGCCCGGTCGAACAGCGGGTGGTCGGGGTTTTCCCGCAGGGAAGCGTAGTATTCCATCTCTCGGAATCGTTCGGGTTCATAGGCCGGGGCCGAGGCCGCCGCCAGGATTTCACCGGTCTTCACATCCATAAGCACGGCGGCGCCGACGTGGGAGCTTAGGGCTTCCTGGACGATCTTCTGGAGCTTTGAATCCAAAGAGAGCATCACGTCGCGGCCCGGCGTGGGCGGAGCATCGGCCAGAATCTGCTGGCGCTGGTTCATGTGGTTCCGCTCGAAACATTCCATACCGAATTCACCGCGCAGCACCTCGTCGAGTTCCTTTTCTATACCGGTCTTGCCGATGCGTTGCTTCATGAAGAAGCTGCGGCCGGGCCAGCCTTGATAACGCTCCAGGGCGCGCTCGACATCGCGGGGGGTGAAGCTGGAGACATAGCCGAGAAGATGCGGGGCCAAGCGGCCCTGGGGGCTGACCCGGCCAAAACGCGGCCGAATAACGAAGCCGCGATACCGTTCCGGGCGCGTTTCAATACGGGCGATCACGTCGTATTCGACGTTCCGGACAATCGGTACCTCCATAAAAACCGGGACGCGAAGCCGGGCGACATCGATCGCGGTAGAAAGCAGGTCGTTCAGAATGGCCTCCTCCGTCCCCCCGGTAATCTCCGCCAACCGCTCCACCGACTCCGCCACCCTGGCGGGTAATTCAAACTCCACACGACGCTCCACCAATTCGGCCCGCTTCTCGCCGTCTTTGTTCTCGATCTCTACATCCAACTTCGATCGGGCCTTGACCAGAGCCTTTTCGGTGCCGTCGGGCAACAAGTCACGCTGGAGTTCGAACTTGGCCTCGTTAATCCGCACCAGCTTTTCGTTGCGTGGGACATAGAACAGCCGCCGAAGCGGGTTGCGAATGCTGCGCTCATTGCCGGGGTCCAGCCGCCCGATGACCACGCAGACGTCGTATTGCAGGCGATCTTCGACCAAAACCTCACCATCGCGCGTGAGGATGCGCGCCCGGGCGCAGTCCAGGGGCCTCAGCCCGACGCTCTGGCGCTCGGCATAAGCCCGGTAGCCCTCGCCACGGACGATCTGAAGCGAAAAAAGCCAGACCTCCACGGCCAGAAAAGCCAAAACCATACTGCCGAATAAGAAGACGATGCGGCCTTTATACACGGCCAAAACTCCTCCGCGAGCGGACGCCGAGAAATTTCTCGAACGGCCGCAAAACGGCAAACACAAGGGGGGCCACCAAACCGGTGTAACCGGCCACGGAAACCGCCCGGCCCAGACCCCAGCCGGCCACCTGGCCGGTGCGAAGGGCCAGGGCCACACAAAGCACCGAGTAAGCCCCAAGAGCCGTCAGGCCCACCACCACGATCTGGGCCACCACGCTATCCAGAAACAACTCGGCCCCCAACTTCCCGACGAGCAGCGCCGTGACACCGAACACCAGGGCGTGCGATCCCAGCGGCAAATCCGACCCGGCGGAGTACACATCGACCATCAGCCCGGTGAGCCAGCCCACCCAGAAGGGATGCCAGCGCCCACGCTCCTGCAACGGCTCACGCACCACCACGTAGATGGCGATGATCAGCAACAGGTCGGGCCGAATCCGGTTGAACGCCAACGCAGGCAATACGGCGACTTGAAGCAGAGCCGCGATGAGCAGGATACCGGTCAGGCGCAACCAATGCATGAAACCCACACCGCAGGGGGCGGATAATGTAATATCGACATGAACACCGTTATTACTTTAGCGCGAAGCGGCGTCACACGCCACCCCATGACGCAGCGGAGCTCCGCTCAGTCCGGCGGGCGTTCCACCAGAAGGGCGATGAAGCCGGCCCGGCCCCACTGCAACTGGAGTTGGCGGTAGGACATTCGCGTGAACGCCCGGTCGCCCGAATGGAGGATCGCCTGGGCCGCCGGGTCGTCATAGCCCACCGCCACGACATAATGGCCGCGCTGCAAACCGGCCCATCGCGTAAAACCAGGCATCGGATGCAAGAACAGCACCAGCGGCTTGCCCTGGTGCAGCGTTTTCCGCATCCGGTTAATATCGGCATCATCCAGCAGGGTGACGGCAAACCCGTTTTTACGCGCTCCCCAGATCATCTCCGGAATAATCGTACCGCCGTCAACCTGTTTGAGCTGGGCGGTAACCTCTTCGAGCGTGAGGGGACTGCCCAGGTCGCGCATCACCGTGGTCAGGCAGGCCGGGCCGCAATCCGAGTCGCTCTGCTGCGGGGTATACTCCACGCCACTGAGCACCAGCCGTGAGCTCGGCAGCGGCTCCAACGGCGGCACGGTCACCAGCCACGAGCACCCGGAACTGCCGCAGGCCACGATAACGCTGATGAGGATGGCAACGCGTTTCAGCATTATTTCGCCTGAAAAAAGAAGAGCGAGGCTGCAGAAGCCTGCAACCTCGCCCGGAAGACTCTGGACGACTTACTCGGCCGGAGGCGCCGATTCGTATTCTCTCGGCTCCTCCATGAAGGCATAGTATATCACGACCAAGATCACGAGGAAAACCAGCACCACGATGGCGATGCCGGCCCCGGCTCCGGCTCCGGAGCTGACCGCGTTCGGGTCGTCGGCCAGGCGCACGATTTCATCGCCGCTCAACACCGCGACGCGCTCTTTGGCCTCGGCCACGCTGTAGCCCGCGGCGACCATCCGCGCGGTGAGCCGGGCTTCGGGCGTCAGGCTCAGGGCCTTCGCTTCGATGTGGGCACGCTGTTCCGGCGTCATCCTGTCGAGCATCGCCTTGAACTGCTCGGCGGTCACTCCGGCCCTGGCCAATGCCGCACGCCCGGCTTCAGTGTCCATTACTTTCACCATGTTGCCGGCCTGCTCTGCCCGGGCAGTGCGATGCGCCCCCAAGCCCAGACCAAACGCCGCAAGCGACGCGAGAAACAAACCCAACGACTGCCAACGCATTCCTACCATACCACTACCCTCCTCTGGTTTCATTACCGCTTTACCGTGTCTGGGTTACTCGGCCTTGGCCGGTTCCAGATCCAACACAGCATCAGCGTAGTTGACGGGCTGCTTCGGAGCATTGGCCCAAGGCTCCATCGGCCGGTTGCCAAAGGCGATCACAGCCACGGGCTTCTCCAAACGCATAAACAACGACCGCTGGTCGAGAACATCAACAACCCACGAGGCGATCAGCCCCAGCGGAGCGCGGGTCTTATCGAACGCCCCGACCGCACTGCCCAGGGCGTCGTTGCCACGCAGCGCCCACACGCGAGCCATGCCGTAGGGCGTGGTGGTGACCACCGTGGTCAGGAACCGCTGCGGGTCGGTCTCACGCGGGTTGCGCCAGATGACGACAAAGGCCAGCTCGTTATCCAACAGAGCACCGAGCACCTGCGAGCGGATGGCCGTCACGGGAATCTTGTCCAAATCCACCGCCGGCAGCCCCTGCCGCAGGGCCTCGCGCTTGTCCCCGGCCTTGTACTGGATCGGATGATCGGCGGTACTCAGCGGGCCACGCCAGCTTGGCTCCTCCAGAGCATACGGCGGCACTTTCATGTGCCCCTTGTCCGGCGTGACGTCCAGCAGATTCTGCGTGCTGCGCGTCATTCCGAACTTGCTCAACTCTTCAACCTGCTCCGGCGTCGGTCGAACGGCCGGGGCCAGACCGATATCCTGAATCAGGTCGACGGCGGGAATGGTTCGCTTGGTGTAGTAGGACGTATCAAACGTCTTAATCTCACCGTAGAACTTGAGGCGGTCAAGCACCACCCATTTCGACTCCACACGCCGCACGGTCAGGTGGCGAAGGATGACATCTTCATAGAAATCAACCGTGGTGGTACGAATCTCGGGCTGGCGGACAAACAGTTCCACAAAGCCCTTGACCAACCGCCAGAAGACGGGGAAGCCGTCCTGCTTCGGCTCGCCGCCCAGACGCACCCATTTCACGTCCGTAAGGCAGACGCCACTTCGTACCCATCCGCAGACCTGGTCGAGCTGCTCTTTGGTGAGCAGGCTCTTGAGCCAGGATTCCACTTCCGCGGGCGTCACCGAATCCGCCTCAAGCAGGGTTTTGAACGCCTTGGCGGCGGCTTCCTGCCTCGCTTCCGGGACTTCCTGCTCCAACATATACTTGAACTTATCGCCCAGGTTATAGAGCACGTCGGCCAGCACATCGACCGGAATATGCGTGAGCACGTCCAGCGTCCGGTCCGCGTGCCACAGTCGGATAATGTCCTGATATTTCGGCGGCACGACTTCGCGGACATAGCGCACCTCGACCACCTTGGCGGGCGTCTTGGGATAGGTGGCTATTTTCGACAGGTCGAACTCGGCCCGGTACTGGGTCGGGAAGCAAGTAATGGCCGATTCGAGCCAACTGTTGTTGGCGTCCATCTCCATCGTGGCCCGGTCACCCGGCTTGGCGACGGTGGACGAGGCCTTGCTCCACCCGGTGCCCCAGTCAGGCCCAAAGGCACAGAACCATTTGTTCTTCTCGTAGAGTTCCACATGAGTGCCGACGGGTTGCTCCACGCCGACCATCACCGAACCGCACCCGGAGACTATTATGGCAAGCGTCAAAAGCATCGGCGCCCACCGGTGAAATTTCACTCTCGAAACCTCGGACGTCACTTGCCGCGCCTCAAACATGACTGGCTCCTTTCACCGTGTACGGCCGGGCCTGCATCGCACCCGTGCCTGTGTGGGACAATACTCCATTTCGTGTGCTCAATATGAGAGCCACGTCAGGACTGTCTGCAAATTATATTTCCACCCCCTAACCTGTCAAGCCTTTTCGCCGGCAAAATAATTTCCGCCACAAGGACGGGGCCGCTACTTGAACTGACAAGCCAGGAACACCAGCAGCACCACGGCACCGATGGCCCCTACAGTATACAGGAAAACCAGCGCCGTTTCCCTCACTATTGCGCGAGGGCGATCTTTTCGTGCCATGCTGTAAACCAGCGACACCATCAGGCAAAGCAACAGCCCGACGATGTATTCCGCAACACTGCTCATCCGGCATCCTCCCCCGAAGGTTCCGGACTCGCCCGATACAGGGCATCGGCCATCAGCAGCACATTCAAAGCCCCGGCCACCAGGGTCAACAGCATGCCCAGATCGACCAGTTTCGAGGCGGGAAGCTCGGGGGCACCCGCCGTGACCGCCAACGTCAAAAACGCCACCGGCCCGGTGAACGCCTGCAAGGCGAACGACCAGGGGTGCCGCCCGCAGTCGGCGTCGGCATCCACTTTGAAAACCACGCGAGCGATGCCCAAGGGCTTGCAGTCAATCCCGCCGCCCGCAGTAATCATGACGCCGGTAAAAAACAGCAGCAGCACGAGAAAGCAAAAGACCACGCCCTTGCCCCGCTGCCCGATATAAAAATGTCCCGCTCCGGGCAGGAGCCAGGCCAGGCCGAGTGTGAGTAAGGGATGTCGTTTCATTCAGGACCGGACGCGGGTTTCGCTCTCCGTGTTAGGACCGGTGCGCTTGAATTCGGGCGGTGGCCTCGTCGTAGCGCGGATCCATTCGGATCAGATCGAGGTCGCTATCCTCCTCCATGTGCTCCAGATCGTGGTATCCCAGTTCGATTGCTTCAAACAGCGCCGCAAAGGCCGCGTCTGCCTGATTCATCAGGGCGTGGCTACAAGCCAGATTATAATGCACGATGGGGTCGTCCTGCCGCAGCCGGGCGAGACGCTGGTCCACGCGCAGCCCCTCACGGTACATCTTGCGCCCGGTGTACAGATTCCCGAGCAACATCAGCACTTCGACATAATCGGGGTTGCGCTTAAGAATATCTTCGTAGAAGCCAATCTCCCAAGAGGCGGTGCTGTCCGCCGAGGCCGCATTCCCACCCGACATCTCGTGAGGAATCAACTCACCCATGTCTACTCCTGGGGGTTGCTGTGAATCATTGGCGACGTGATCATCTCTCTTGATTATAGTTCAGGTTGCGTACCCTGTCAATACAACCAGAATTCGTGTGTCGTGCCAAAGCGATTACGTCACCCGCCATCGGAGTTATTTTCCCGCTGAGGTTTCCAACTTCGTGTGGGATGCCCTTTCAGATATCACCTGAAGCATCGCCGAAGATGTCTTCCCGTGTTCATCAAGCCTATAGATAATGAGGGAGATATCGTGCGAGTGCTGCTTCTCGCCCCCCACCTTATAATACCCATCTCAGGGGGCCATGTTGCATATTAGAAACAGTGGACGTTTCCCAATAGCCCCATTCTGCAAGTAGACCGGAGAACAAGCCAAGCCATTATTCGGCGTATCTCAAGCTACAAAAAGACTTTAAGAAAATACCTGAGATTCAATGCCTTTTCAGGCATGCTTTTTGCTGTATTTCTGGCAGTGCATTGCGCGCGCTGTGTTGGTGCGCGCACAGATGGACAGTGTGCCTTTGACTGGAGGATAGAGTCATGAGCAGATTTGGGGCTTGGGTTGTCATCTCCTGTATCTTGATTTCGGGCGTCGCCGCGGCCGATTCGCTACACAAGGGAGTCTCGCTGACGCTGTGGCACGAGAACGAAGACCCGCTTCAGGTGGGCCAGTCACTCGATCATTTCCGCTCCATCGGCGGCGAGTGGGTGGGCATCAATCTCTTCCAGTTCCAAGACGAGATCACCTCGACGGTAATCTCCTCGGACACCAGCGACCCGAACTTCGCCACCACCAGCGACACGACGCTTGGCTCCGTCATCGACGCGATTCACGCCCGCGGGATGAAGGTGATGCTCAAGCCGATGGTCGATGTGAAGACCGGCGACTGGCGCGGAGATATCGGCCAGGGCCGGACCGGCGACAGCACTTGGCTCAATGATTGGTTCGGAAGCTACAGCACGTTCATCAATCATTACGCGGGCATCCCCCCCAGCCATAACGTCGAGCTGCTCTGCATCGGCAACGAGCTCTCGACGCTGGAGACGCAGGACAGCCGTTGGCGGGATGTGGTCACTGGCATCGAGCCCCTCTACGGCGGCCCGCTGGTCTACGGGGCTAACCACGGCGGCACCAGCTCCGCCACGATGAGCGACATCACCTGGTGGGACGAGCTCGACTACATCGGCCTGAGCGCCTATTACCCGCTGACCGACCCGCCGAACAACG
>CAZBCO010000272.1:0-4518 GCA_964490295.1 uncultured Planctomycetota bacterium | reverse complement strand
GACGTATAACAAAGAGTATAGGACTTATGGGAATCATGGGACTTATGAGTCCCATAGGTCCCATTCGTCCCATGCTTCGCATCCCCACGCAACCTTTCTAAGGAGAGAACCTATGCCTTCCTTTGGCGAACTGGATGTCTTGAATTACCAGGTGATGACCCAGACGGTCAGCGAGTTTCGGCACCCCAACCTGATGTTGACCGGGCGTTTCCCCGAGGAGGTGATCGACGGGATTCAGGCCCGCTGGGACCGGCTCCAGCCGTCGCGCGGCACCGCCGGGTTCCGCGTGCCCAACCAGGCCGCGTCGAAGCTCGGCCTGATGAGCGTCGCCTCACGCAACGCCACCTGCCTGTTGATGAACCTCGAAAAGGCCCTGGACGAGGGCGCCCTCGGCTGGCTGCGCGAGCCGGGCACCGCCGAGCAGAACAACGCCCGGGCGTTCATCACCCGCGAGCAGGCCGACCTGGAGGCCCGCATCGCCTACACCGTCGAATGGGCCGTGGCCCAGGCGCTCAGCGGCTCGCTCACCGTCGCCGTCGGCGGCGTGAACCGCACCATCGACTACGGCCTCGACGCGACGCACCAGCCCACCGCCGCGGCGAGCTGGGCCGACCCCGACACCGACATCCCCGCCGACGTCGGGGCCTGGGCCGAGCTGATCGAGAAGGACAGCGGCTATGCCGCGGCCGACGCCTACGTCAACCGCAACACCATGGCCGCCATCGTCAAGAACAGCAGCGTGCAGAACCTGCTGGGCCAGGGCACGGTGCGCGAGCAGGTCGCCGAGACCGGCCACATCACCCACTTCATGGGGCTGGACTGGCACGTCTACAACGCCGGCTGGGTGGATGCGTCCGGCACCTTCCAGCGCTTCATCCCCGACGACAAGGTGGTCATCCTCCCGCGTGAGGACGTCTTCGGGCGGCTGCAATCCGGCAGCCAGATGATCCCCGCCGGGGCCGGGTCCAACGACCTGGTCAAGGTCTACGGCACCTTCAGCTACGCCGTGGTGCAGACCAACCCGCCGGGCGTACACCTCTACGTCGGCAAGAACTTCCTGCCCGTGGTGACGGTGCCCGATGCGATCGTCTATGCCGACGTGACGCCGTAGCCGGGCGGGCCGGGGAAAGCGGGCGCGAAGCCGAGGAGGCCACGGCTCCCGCTTTCCCCCAGGCCGCCGAGCCGACCCGCGAGAACGCTTTTCAAAGAGACCGAGCCGGCGTCCGCCGCGACCAGCCGCGGGCCGCCAAGGAGGAACCATGAAGATTCTGGTGCATCGACACAGCGGCGGGCTGGGCGACGTGCTTTGCCTGTTGCCCGCGGTCCGGGCCTTGCGAGCCAGGCATCCGGCGGCGCAGATCGACCTCGCCCTGCCGGAGCCTTATGCCGGGCTGCTGCGCGGGCGGCTGGGCCGCGTGGGCGTGCTGGCCGCCGACTACCGCAGCTTCCGCCCGCGCGGACGAAAGCTGCTCGAAAGCCGCTATGACGTGCTGTACGACCTGGCCGGCCCGGCGCCGGGCGACCCGGAGCCGAACCGCATCGAGGGCTTTGCCGCCCGATGCCGCGTCCCGCTCGGCGACCCGGTGCCCCGCCTGCCGCTGACCGACGCGGAGATCGAGGCGGGGTGCGCCTGGATGGCCGCGAACGGCCTGGCCCCCGACCGCCCGGTGGTCGCCCTGCATCTGCGCTCCGCCAAGGCCGCCAAAGACTGGCCGCTGGAGTCGATGCGCGAGCTGGCCCGGCAGCTCCTCCGCCACGGCGTCCGGGTGGTCGGGCTGGAGCGCGAGCTGCGGCTGGCGGTGCCGGGCGCGGTCGAGGCCGTGGGCTGGCCGCTGGCCTCGGTCGCCGCGCTGCTGGCCGGGTGCGACCTGCTGGTCGGCCCGGACAGCGGCCCGATGCATCTGGCCGCAGCGGTGGGCACGCCCTGCGTCGCGCTCTTCGGGCCGACCGACCCGCGCGTCATCCTCAAGCACTACGGCCGGACGCACCTCTGGCTGTGGGCCGACGACCTGAGCCGGCTCCCGGTCGACCAGGTGCTGGCCAGGGTGCTGGACCGGCTGTGGCCGGGCCGGCCGCCGTCGGCGGCGATGAAGCGGGCCGGCCTGGCCACCTGCTCGGAGCCGGCCCGCCCCAAGGTGCTGTTTGTCGCGGAGCAAACCTATCCGGGCACGCTGCGCGGGGCGGAGGTCAGCATGCACCTGCTGGCGGACCAGATGCGGAAGAGCGGGTTCGACACCGAAGTGTACGCGGGGCACCGGGGCGCGACGCGCGAGATGGCGGCGGCGATGCAGGCCGCCGACCCCGACTGGGTGTTCACGCAACTGCGGGCCGCGCCGGAGGCGGTGCGGCTGGCCAAAGACCAGGGCCGACGGACGGCGGTATGCGTTCGCAGCCTGGGCGAGCACGTGTGCGGCTATCAACAGGATGGGCTTCAGATCTGCGCCGAGACGGGCGGCCGAGCCGATCCGGCCACGTGCTCGCTGGGTTGCGTCCGCAAGCGGGCCGACCTGGCGCGTCAGCGGGCGATGTTCGCCGCCGCCGACCTGACCGTCTGCAACTCCGGCTATGTCCGGGGCGTCATCGAGCGGTTCTTTCCGGAGGCCCGGACCGTGGTGCAATACCCGACGGTGGTGCCGCCCCGGCGGATTCGTCGGCGTCGGCGGCGCTACTTGACCGTGGTCCGCCCGATGCCCGGCAAGGGCAAGGCCCTGTTCGAGGAGCTTGTCCGCCGCTTGCCGGAGCAGGCCTTCCTGGTGGTCGGCAGCGTCGGGGCGCTGGAGGTGCCCTGGGAGCGCGTCGCCCATCTGCCGATCGCGCTGCACCCGGACGAGATTTACCGGCCCACGCGGATTCTGTTGCAGCCCGCGGTGAACGTCGAGGCCTTCGGGCGGACCGTGGCCGAGGCCGGGGCCTACCGGGTGCCCTCGGTGGTCAGCCGCCAGGGCGGCCTGCCCGAAGCCCTGGGGGCCGGCGGCCTGGCCGTGACCGATTTCCAAAACCCCGACGCCTGGCTCGATGCCATCGCCAGGGTGGAGGCGGATTACGACGCCTTTGCGATCCGGGCACGCGAGCATGCCCGGCGCTTCCGAACCATCGAGCCGCTGCTGCGGGCGATGGACGAGGTGGTACGACGTGTCCCGGCCTTGGGGGCGCGCGCCGCGCGGCGTGTGGCCTGAGGCCCAAACCTTGTGAAGAGGAGTCTGACAATGAGTGGAGCGGAAATTGCGGCCGTGGTCAGCGGCCTGGTGAACCTGTTGGGAGCCGTCGCGGGATTCTTCGGGTGGAAGAAGCGCAAGCGCATCGAGGCCGTCGCCGAGCAGGTCGAGCGGACCGGCGAGGCGGTGATTCAGGGCATCGAGGCCTGCGAGAAGGTGCTGGGCGGCCACGAGGCGAAGCAGGTCAAGCGCTCGGTCCAGGCGGTCGCCGAGGCCGCCGGGGTCGAGGGCCACCTCCACGGCTGGCTCAAGCGGCTGGGGCTGAGCCGACGGTAAACGACGAAGCCTGGGAGCGGCCGGCGGCATCCGGGCCACGGACGGCGGGCCACCCAGCCCCGCCCGTCGTCCGCCCCGCGCCGTCGGCCCATCTCCCCCAACGGAAAGGCGGACGATCTCATGGACCACGAGACACGCGAACAGTTCCGGGCTTTGCGCCGGGATAACGAGATGTTACGGGCCGAGGTGCGCGAGGACATCCGGCGGCTGCATGCCAAGCTCGACGAGCACCTGCTGACCGTGCAGGCCCGCTGTGCCCGGCGCGGCGAGGCGTTGGCCGTGCTGGCCGCCCGTGCCCGCGAGAGCGACCGGCGGATCGACCGCCGCATCGCCCTCGGCCTGCTGCTGCTGGCCACGCTCACGCTGCTGTTCAACCTGCTTCAGTAACGCCCACGCGCCGCCCGGCGAGCCGAGGCGGCCTTCACAGGAGACCACCGCAATGAGCCACTACGGAAACGCCCTGCAAGCGGGCGTCGGCTATCTCAAAGGCTTCCCCGAACTGGCGGAAGCCGCCCAGGACGGCATCACTCAGGACGACCTCGATGCGGCGATGGGCATCGCCGACACGATGATTGAGGCGCTCTTCGCCGACGAGTATGTGATCGACGACTGGCTCGCCGCCCCGCCGCCGCTGGTCGCCAGGCTGTGGGAGCTGCTCGCCGCGGCCCAGGCCATCACCTTCCGCGACCTGCGGCTCGGCCTGCCCGGCGACAACCCCCAGGCCCCCGCCGCGCGGCTGGAACGCGCCGCCCGCGAGCTGATCAATAAGCTGCTGCACGGCTGGCCCGAACGCCTCGCCCTGCGCGACGCCGAGGGCCGCCTCTTGCGCCCCAAGCCGAACCGAGCCCTCACCCACCCCCGCGCCGCCCAAGCGACCAGCGACCACTTCTGAAAAGAGAGGGGGAGCGTGGGAGCATGGGGGCGTGGGAGCGTGGGGGCGTGGGAGCGTGGGAGCATGGGAGCATGGGAGCATGGGAAGCATGGGACTCATAGGACTCATAAGTCCCATGCCTCCCATGAGTCCCAT
>CAZBCO010000271.1:0-6306 GCA_964490295.1 uncultured Planctomycetota bacterium | reverse complement strand
TTGAGCACCGAAGCTGCCTGGTTGCCGAGCGTTATGTTGTTCTTAACAAAGATATCGATGCCGCCCTTCGCCGCATCGACATCAAAACACAGCTCCGGCCCGCCGTCGGTGGTGATCTCCTCGAAGACATAGGTGCCCGACTCGAAGTTGACCGAGCAGTTCGCGCTGATGTGGAGATTCCGATAGACCCCCGGGGCCAGAGTGCTCGACTTGCTGCTGATCGTAACGTCCTCTGTTCCGGGGGTAAACGCGGTCGGCGGGGGGAGTGTCACCGGCTGATAGGGTTGGGGGGATACCTCCGCGGCTGCGACTTTGGAGGTGCCCTCGGTGATGGCGGCCTTTTTGTCCAGGCTCAGGTCGCCCGCGTAACTGGCAGAACCATAGATTTTTCCCTCGTGGGTCAAGTTCGAGCCGGTGGCCACATCGCCGCCGACCCAGGAGTTCTTGGCGATGCTCACCGGTCCTCCGGCGACAAGATGGCCGCCGACACTGGCGTTGCCCGATAGGGCGACGGGGCCGGACGTATCGAGGTTGCCGCCGATGCGCACCGTGGCGCTGCCCTGCAGCGTCATCGAGCCGGTTACAATCACATCCCCGTCGGCTCCGGTATTGCCTTGCAGCGAGACGGAGCCGCCGCTCTCGATACCTCGAAGGCTATTGTTACCGGCCAAGACCAGGTCGCCATCGCTGCCGATCAAATGGTCGATGTTCGCATTGCCGCCCACCGTTAGATTGGTCTTCGAAAACACGGCAAAACCGGCCAGACGGCTGGCGACCGGAAGGGGCGGCGAGGCGAGGGAGAGGCTCGTGGCCTGAATCGGGTCGTCTTGACGGTCGGTGCAGGGGTCGGTCTCACGCTTGGACGCGACCGGCAGCACGTCAATATCGGCGATCCCGCAGGTGACCAGGACAATACCCGCCCCGGTGACCACTTGCATCATGTCGGCCCCCGCGACGTCGGCTTGCAGGTACCCCTGCCGATAGCGCGGCAGTTTGACGATGTGAAAAGGCGTCCCGCCGCAGGTTCGGAAGGAGTGAATCATCCGAGCCATGGTGTGCTGGCCCAGGTGTACCATCGAATCGGTAGCGAACCGAAGCGTTCCGCCCACGACCGTATCGCCGGGCTTCAGCGGCTGATCGCCGTAGGTCACCGGCAGGCGTTCGGCCAACTCGGTGGCCCCATCGGCGAAGAGGATTGCCGAGCGGGCCTGCTTGCGGACCGGGTCCATACTGATCACATAGCGGTTGGCATCGCAGCCGATGGGTGGGGTGACGTACGACTCGTTCAGCGGGGCCGCTCCGGCCTCCGGGTTGGTCGGGTTGCAGAACCCCAGCGGGTTGTCAACGTAATGCTCCAATTCCTTCTGCAGATAAGGGGCCAGCTCATTGTCCAGCCGTGCCGGATAAGCGCTTGGATATTGGCGATGTTTTACATAGTAAAGCTGGAGCGCGCTCCCCACGTGCTGTACCTGGTTCATGACCGTGACTTCGTCGGCCCGTGCTCGCAGCCAAGTGTACCCGGAGGAGAGGATCCCCGCCAGGATCATGAGAATAGTAATGGCCACCAGGATTTCGGTGATGGTGAACGCGGAGGAACGGGTTCCGAGCCACCGGCCCGCTCCCTGGAGATTGCCGTGCCGCCCCCTCGGCGAAAGCGCTCGAGCCAATCCGACGGTTCGCGGTGCCCCCGCAGCCCGAACCTTTCGGGTGTCTTGAGGCCTTTTGCCGGTTGTGATTTCCATTTACCACGCCCTTTCCGGAGCCAGAACACGTTGGCTCCGCCCCGCAGCCGGCGGGGCGACAGGTATTCAGCGCACACCAAGCCAACGCATGATGTAACTCGTGCCGACGGCGCGCAGTCCACAATATCTCTGAATTCAACTATATCCTGACCCTCCCAGCAGGCACCGACTCCCATGTCGGCACACAACCCCCTCCCAGTCAGATGACCCTGCTTCAGGTCAACCACTTCGTCGGCGTCGCCTCACCACTGAAAAATCCCGCGTTTGGCGATACCGACGAAATACGCACTTTACGACCGAACGGATCGCGCCCCGGGCGTTTCCACCCGGAGCGCGGAAGGGTTTGCATCGGTGCTGCTTAGCTTCGACGACGGCGAGTCGTCAGGCCCAAGCCGCTCAGAACCATCAGCGCCAGGGCCGAAGGCTCGGCGACGGGATCGCCCGGATCACCAGGGTCGCCCGGCGTGTCGCTAAAGGTATCCGGCACGAGGATATGACAGCGCAGAGAGTCGCTGTCGGGCGAGCCAAAGCCCGAGTTATAGGCGTAGTTGTCTGCTCCGCCAGCCTTTCCGTCCTTGACGTAAAAGTCACCCCAGACCGGGGCGCGGTCGCTGTAGAATGACCACTTCAAGTCATTCGTGTCAATGCCATCCGCCAAATCAAACTTGATGCCGTAGATATCTTCCGGAATCCCCGGATTGCTTTCTCCCTGTCCAGACCCGAACGTCCCGATCTCAAACTTTTCGAAAGCGTGATCAGTTACGAGACCTGTCAGGTTGGCCAACTCGAATTTGTTGGTGCCGTCCGTCTCGCCTTCCGAGACCTCGATGATCATGTGGCTGATTCCACCTTGCCAACCGTTTCCTGATCCGAACGAGAAATGGTACATGTATTTCCACGGATGGGTGACAGGGGCATCCCCGTCTTCATTCGTGACCTCCCATTCCATCGTAAAGTCGTAATCAAGCCACGATCCTCCGCCGATCACCATGCAGTCATTGGACAGACTGCCTTTATAGATATCCGCTCCGGCCACACCCGCCGCCAACAAAACCGCCACCATCACCACCACCGCCCCAATGCTTCGGCTTTTCATCTTACTACTCCTCCTCCCCGAATGCCCACACCTCGAATCCAAACGCCTCGATTCCGCACATGTTTTTCCCAAACCGTATCCTCCTAACCGGGTCTGGCCCGACAACGTGTCGGCCCACGGCAACTGCCGAAATGAACGCCTCGGTCGCGCACACACTCGCATCGCGTTCGGTATTCCATGTCTCTACTTCTCCCATCCGGGCCGCTGGCCGGAAACACCCGCGACCGCCCCCAAGGTCTTGCCACTTCGCGAACTTCGAACTGTCCAGACTTGGTAAAAGCTTTTCTACAACCGCGTTAGCTTCCGTTGACAGCCTGTTGTAAACGCTCGGCGTATCCTTTAGATCAACCGGGTCATGCCCCGGGCGTTTCCACCCGGAGCACGTAAGGGTTTGCATCGGTGTTGCTTAGCTTCGGCGACGTCGAGCCGTCAGGCCCAAGCCGCTCAGAACCATCAGCGCCAGGGCCGAAGGCTCGGCGACGGGGTTGTCGCCACCCGGCGTGTCGTCAAAGGTATCCGGCACGAGGATATGGCAGTTCAGCGAGCCGTTCGACGCCGGGTCCGTCGGGTCATCCAAAGCAAAGCCTTTGTTATAGGCGTAGTTGCGGCAGAGCCACCCCCTGGTATAGAAGTCCCCCCAGACCGGGGCACGGTCGCTGTAGAACGAAAAGGACATAGACGGGGAAATGATGCAATTTTTCTCCGGCTTGAGCTTAATGCCGTAAATAGCCTCCGGAATGCCCGGCTCGCTTGCAAAGGAGTCAATCCCAACCAGTTCGGCATTACCTTCCAGACCCCACAGGTTATCCAACTCGAATTTGCCGATGCCGTTCGGATCGCCGGCTGAGGCCTCAAGAATCAACTCGCTGATTAAACCCAAGCCACACTTTGTCCCGAATGTGTACGTGTATTTCCACGGATGGCTGTCTGGGGCATCCAAGGCTTCATCCGTGACTTCCCAACTCATCTTCCAATTATAAAGCCTCCACAAGCCACGGGCCTTGATGCATTTCTCGCCGCCACAGTAATTCTTACTGGACAGGAGCCTGTTGCACAAATCGCGGCGAAGATATGAGAGCGTGAACAGGCGTGACATGGTAGAATGGGGCCGTCATTGAGGAGGACACGATGGCCTACAATTACACGGAATGCAATCGAGACCAGTTGTATCTGCTGCCTCCGAGCATGAAGGAGTGGCTGAGCGAGGATCACTTCGCGTGGTTCCTTCTGGATGCGATTGGACAGATGGACCTTTCGGCGTTCCACGGGGCGTATCGCACGGACGGCAAGGGGCAGAAGGCCCATCATCCGGAGATTCTGCTTTCGGTGATGCTGTACGGGTACTGTTACGGGGAGCGGTCGAGCCGGCAGTTGGAGCGGCTGTGCGAGGAGAGCGTGCCGTATCGGATTCTGGCGGCGAACACGCAGCCGGACCATTGTGCGTTTGCCCGGTTCCGCCAGCGCCACGAGACGGCATTCAAGGCGGTGTTCCTGGAGGTGCTTCGGCTGTGTGCGGAGGCGGGCGTATTGAAGGTGGGGGTGGTTTCGCTGGACGGGACGAAGCTGAAGGCGAACGCAGCGTTGTCAGCGAACCGGACGCTGGAGGGGCTGGAGAAAGAGATTACGGCGATGGTGTCGGAGGCGGCGGCCCGCGACGCGGAAGAGGACGCGAAGTACGGGAAGGATCGTCGCGGCGACGAGTTGCCGGAGGCCTTGCGGCATCGGGAGGACCGGTTACGCCGGCTTCGGGAATGCAAGGCCAAGCTGGAGGCAGAGAAGGAAGCGGCCCGTCGGGAACAGGAAGAGAAGATCGAGCAGCGCAAAGCGGAAGAAGCCGCGACGGGACAGAAGAAACGAGGTCGTGCCCCGAAGACGCCGGAGGCGGCGGCCGAGGAGCAGGCGGAATCGAAGGCAAACACGACCGACCCGTCAAGCGAGATCATGAAGACTCGCCAGGGCTACGTGCAGGGCTACAACGCTCAGGCGGTGGTGACCGAGGACCAATACGTGGTGGCCGCCGAGTTGACGACAGACGCCAACGACCAGCAGCAACTGCATCCGATGCTGGACCAGGCAGCGGCAAACCTGGCCGCGGTAGGCGTGGAAGAGAAGATCGGCGTTGGGCTGGCGGACGCCGGCTACGGTAGCGAGAAGAACCTGACGAGCGGTTCCGAGGGCGGGCCGGAACTTCTGGTGAACACGACGAAAGACTGGAAGCGTCGCAAGGCACTCCGCGAGGAGCCGCCGCCGCGTGGCCGCATCCCGAAGGGGCTGACCGCGACGCAGCGAATGGAACGCAAGCTGCGGACGAAGCGCGGTGCCGCACTCTACCGGAAACGAGCGCAGACGGTCGAGCCGGTCTTCGGCCAGATCAAAGACACGCGCCGACTGGACCGATTCTGTCGGCGCGGCGAGACGGCGTGCGACAGCGAGTGGGCGGTGATGTGCGCCACCCACAACCTGTTGAAGCTCTATCGGAGCGGCAGGGTCAGGTGGAACTGAACAAGAGGAGGGAGGTGACCGCCGCACGGCGGGGATAGAACGCACGGGCAAACCGCTCGCGCTGACGGGCGGAATCCTCTTGACGCCCCCGCAACTATACTGTTCTTGGTTGATCGTTACGCTTCGGTCGGCTTGGTGTCAGTTCATCGTGAACCGGCGACCGGTCGGGGTTGTTCGTGCAACAGGCTCAAATCGCCAATTGAATCTCGGATGTTCTGAACATCGCTTTCCTGCAGGTCTGACTCTTTGGCAAGCATCGACGCGGCCATACGCAAAAGTGCAACCTCAGCATCTTGCAACTTGCGAGCGGGGTTGTGCGGGGTCATTGGATAGGCGCAGTTAACCAGGTCGGATAGTCCCTCTTTGATAATGCCGCGAGTTACTTCAGGTATCGTCGTCGAAGTCTCAACGTCCACGATGAATTCATCGAATGCGAGACCAATTAACGCCATAAAGTCAAGATATGCACGTGCTTTTGTCTCAGCCGGAGCCTTCCGCTCAAAGCCGTAGAACTGCACGATCGTGTCAAAATAGCTTTGATTCGAGGGAAGCATTTTGAGCAAGCAAAGTAAACGCCCTGCAGAATTGTTGAATTCTGGTGATTCGATTGTAGCTTTTAGCTTAAGTGGCATTTGGCTCCTTTAGTCACGTAACTCTTTATTCTACACAAATCTGCATTTGCCGTCGGACTCGTGAACGGAGGAAATGCTACCACCGGCCAAGGGGGGCGTCAAGAGCTTTTCCGCGGCATATCTTGACACGACGGAAGGCGCTGGCCTGAACGACGATGCCGCGATGCTTATTCGCTTTTTATGTGGAAAAGAGAAAGCTGTTCAGCTTTTTTGCGGAACGTCCGTTTTCGGAAAATGGTCGGGGCGAGCGGATTTGAACCGCTGGCCTTCTGCTCCCAAAGCAGACGCGCTACCAAGCTGCGCCACGCCCCGACGCTGGGGTGGAAGAGGGGAC
>CAZBCO010000270.1:0-4664 GCA_964490295.1 uncultured Planctomycetota bacterium | reverse complement strand
GGCCGAGGGCGACCCGCTGGCCGGGACGCTGGCCAGTGCCTCGGAGCCGCGCGTCCGGTTCCGCTTTACCGTCACCCGCCTCAATCCCCTGGCCGAGGTTACCGGACAGCAGAACGTGTTCAAGGCCCGGGCCGAGATTCAGCCCACGCCGGAGCAGGCCCGCTATGTGGCCTCGCTGCGGCCGGGGATGGAGGGCCTGGCCAAGATTCACATCGGCCGTCGCCGTCTCATCTGGATCTGGACGCGGGGGATGATCGACTGGCTGCGCATGAAGCTCTGGCTGTGACCGCGCGTTGAGAATTCGGGGGCGAGATGCCTGTTGACCGTCCGACATTCAGCGAATCCTGGTACCGGGTGGCCGACTTGCAGCCCCGGCTGCGGTCCACGGTGCAGGTTCATCGGCAGCATTTCCGCGGCCAGCTCTGGCAGGTGCTCCAGGACCCCGCCAGCAACCAGTTTTTCCGGCTGAACACCGCGGCCTACCATCTGGTGGCGATGCTCGACGGCCGCCGCCGGGTGGCCGAGGTCTGGGAAGCCTGCAACGAGGAGCTGGGCGACGCCGCGCCGACGCAGGGCGAGACCATCCAACTGCTCGGCCAGCTCTACACCGCCAACCTGCTGCACGGGGACATGCCCCCCGACGCCGCGGCGCTGTTCGAGCGCTACCACCGCCGCGTGGGGCGCGAGATCAAGGGCTACCTCACCAACTTCCTGTTCATCCGCATCCCCCTGTTCGACCCCGACCGGTTCCTGAACCGCTGGGTGGGTCTCTTCGGCCGCCTGTTCACGCTGCCCGGCCTGGTGCTGTGGCTCGCACTGCTGGCCCTCGGCATCCGCGCGGTGGCCGGCCGGGGGAGCGAGCTGCTCGACCAGTCCGGCTCGGTGCTGGCCCTCGACAACCTGTGGATGCTCTACGCGGCGCTGGTGGTGGTCAAGGTCGCCCACGAGTTCGGCCACGCCTTCGCCTGCAAGCAGTTGGGGCAGACGGCCCACTCGACCGGCGAGGTCCACGTGATGGGCTTGATGTTTCTGGTCTTCACGCCGCTGCCCTTCGTCGATGCCTCCAGCGCCTGGGCGCTGCGCAGCAAATGGCGCCGGGCGGTCATCGGGATGTCGGGGATGATGGTCGAGCTGGGCATCGCCGCGGTGGCGGCCATGCTCTGGGCCAACGCCTCGCCGGGCACCGCGACACACGCCATCACCTACAACATCATGTTCATCGCCAGCGTCTCGTCGCTGCTGTTCAACGGCAACCCGCTGCTGCGTTACGACGCCTATTACATCCTCTCCGATCTGGTGGAGATCCCCAACCTCGCCGGCCGGGCGAAGCAATACCTGTATTACCTGGTGCGCCGCTATGTCTGGGGCATCCGGCGTGTTCAATCGCCCGCGCACTCGCGGGGCGAGCGCCTCTGGATGTTCTTCTACGGCATCCTCTCCACCCTGTATCGCATTGCGATCAGCGTGGGCATCCTGATGTTCATCGCCGGGCGATTCTTCATGGTCGGCGTGATTCTCGCGGTGATGGCGGTCTTCGCCTGGGGGCTTGTCCCGCTGGGCAAGTTCTTCCATTACCTGGCCACCAGCCCCGAGCTGGAACGCCGCCGGGCGCGGGCGGTGGCCACCACCGCGGTGGTGCTCGGCGGGCTGCTGGTCGGCATCGGCATCCTCCGCCTGCCGGACCGCTACCGGTTTGACGGCGTGGTCGAGCCGGAGACGCTGGCCTTCGTCTATGCCAAGTCCGACGGCTTCGTGGCGAGCATCGAGCGACCGTCGGGGGCCACGGTGCAGCCCGGCGACGTGCTGCTGCGGGCGGAGAACCCGGCCCTGGCCACCCGGCTGAGCGAGCTTCGCTCGGAGCGCGTCCGGCTGACCTCGGAGCGCAACCGGGCGCTCGCCCAGCCCGCGAGCGAGGGGGCGGCGGCGGTGCAGGCCTATGACGAACAACTGGAGGCCCTCGGCGAGCGTATCGAGCGCGCCCAGCAGGACGTCGATGACCTGGTGCTGCGGGCGCCCATCGCCGGGACCTGGATCGCGCCCCGGGTGGAACATCGGCTCAGTGCCTACGTGCAGCGCGGCGAGCAAATCGGCCTGGTGGCCGGTCTGGACCGGCTGGCGGTGAGTGCGGTGGTCGGGCAGCAGGCCGCCGAGCCGCTGTTCGATGCGATCACGCTCGACCAGGAGGTCGAGATTCGCGTGGGCGGCCGCCCGGACATCGAGACCCGCGGGCGGATTACCGAGAAGCACGAGGCGGGCCGGAAAGACCTGCCCTCCGCCGCTCTGGGCTACACCGCCGGCGGCCCGGTGCTGACCGCCTCCGAGGACGCCGAGCGGCCCCAGGCCGCCGAGCACCTCTTCAGGATTCGCATCGCACCCGAAACCTCCGAGCGGCTGTTCAGCGGCCAGCTCGTCGTGGTCCGCGTGACGCTGGGGGCCGCCCCGCTCGCGGTGCAATGGTGGCGCGACCTGCTCCGCCTGTTCCAGCGCAGGTTCCGGATCTGACATGGCCCAACCCCCGAGCACAACCTGGCGCACCCTGGCCGAGCCGCCCCGCGACGAGGAACTGCTCAAGGGACTGGACGCCGCCTGGCACGCGGCCGCGGGCGTCGCCAACCAGCTCGTGCCACGCACCCGCACGGCGATGCGCCGCGCCGAGCGCGTTCTGACCCACGCCGGCGAGTTCAAAGACCTCAGCGATGCCCGGCTGCGCGAGCAGGCCTCCGAGCTGCGCGAGGTCTTTCACCGGGGCCGCGAGACGCCCGAACAACTCGACCGCGCCTTCGCCCTGGTGCGCGAGGTCTCCTCGCGCCGGAGCGGCGAGGCCCACTTCCGGTCCCAGATCGCCGGGGCGCTGGCCCTCGAATCCGGCGCCATCGTCGAGATGGCCACCGGCGAGGGCAAGACGCTGACCGCGACGATGCCCGCAGTCATCGCCGGATGGCGCGGGCGCGGCTGCCACGTGATCACCTTCAACGACTACCTCGCTCGCCGCGACGCCGAGTGGATGGCGAAGATTTACAGCTTCTGCGGCCTGACCGTCGGCCACGTCGAACAGGGGATGCCCCCGCCGGAGCGCCGCGCCGCCTACCAGGCCGACATCACCTACGGCTCGAACAAGGAGGTCACCGCCGACTTCCTGCGCGACCGGTTGGTGCTGGGGCGGTCCCGGGGGCTGTCGGCGGCGCTGCTCCAGAAGATCGTCTCCGGCCGCTCGTCCGGCGTCGAGCGGATGGTGCAACGCGGGTTGGAATGTGCCATCGTCGACGAGGCGGACTCGGTGCTGATTGATGAGGCGGTCACGCCGCTGATCATCTCCGGCGACGTGCCCAACGCCGAGCAGGTCGAGGCCTTCCGCCAGGCAGCGGAGATCGCCGCCGGCCTGGAGGCCGGGCGGCACTACCGCGTGAACCACCGCCACCGCGAGGTGGACCTCACCGCTGCCGGGCACGCGGCGCTGGCCGAGTGGGGCGAGCGGCTGGGCGGCCTCTGGGCCGGGGCGCGACGGCGCGAGGAACTGGTCGTCCAGGCCCTCACCGCACGCGAAATCTACCTCACCGGCAAGCAGTACGTCATCGACGACGGCAAGGTGGTCATCGTCGACGAGTTCACCGGGCGGCTGATGCCCGACCGCACCTGGCGCGACGGCCTGCATCAGGCGGTCGAGGCCAAGGAGGGGCTGGAGGTCAACCCGCCCAAGGACACCTTCGCCCGGCTCAGCTTCCAGCGCTACTTCCGCATGTACCGCAAGCTCTCGGGCATGACCGGCACGGCCGCCGAGGCGCGGCGCGAGTTCTGGCAAATCTACCGCCGCCCAGTGGTGGTCATCCCCACCAACCGCCCCTGCATCCGTGAGGTACGCCCCGACCGCGTGTTCGCCACCGAGGCCGCCAAGTGGCGGGCGGTGGTCGAGGAGATTCGCAGTACGCACCAGGCCGGGCGGCCCGTGCTGGTGGGCACGCGCAGCGTCCGGGCCAGCGAAACCCTCAGCACGATGCTCGCCGAGGCGGGGCTGGAGCATGTGGTGCTCAACGCGGTGCGCCACGCGCAGGAGGCCGAGATCGTCGCCGCCGCCGGGCAGGCCGGGCGGATTACGGTGGCCACCAACATGGCCGGGCGCGGCACCGACATCCGGCTGGGCAGCGGCGTCGCCGAACGCGGCGGGCTGCACGTCATAGCCACCGAGCGGCACGAGGCCGGACGCATCGACCGCCAGCTCTTCGGGCGCTCCGCCCGCCAGGGCGACCCCGGCAGCGCCGTGGCCATCGTCTCGCTTGAAGACGAGCTGGTTGCCCGCTACGCCCCCTACCTGACGCGCGGGTTCCGAGGACGTTACCGGGGCAAGGAGCGCGAAATCCGCTCCCGCCTCGCCCGACGCCTGTTCGACGACGCCCAACGCCGCGCCGAGCGCCAGGCGCTCCGCCAGCGCAAGGCCGTGCTCCGCACCGACCGCTGGCTCGACGAATACCTCGGCTTCGCCCCCACCGCCCATTGACAAGCCTCCAACCGAACGTAAGATTGGGAACATCACGGGCACTGCTTACAGGTATGATTCTAAGACTCGAAATCCAGGAGGACGATGCGATATGACGGAGAGCCGGTACCGATTGGACGACCGCGACGGGGCCGCCGAGGCCATCCGGCGGATGGGTGAGGACGACCTGCGG
>CAZBCO010000269.1:0-14262 GCA_964490295.1 uncultured Planctomycetota bacterium | reverse complement strand
GACATGTGGAACAGCCGGCCATCAGGGCGGCCAGGGGCAAGGCCACTCCCCAAGCCAATAGGGTCCTGACATTTCGCATGGCAGCCATCCTTCCTTTGTTTGTGTGGGAAAATCAAGAGGGACTCCTGATGCCGTTCGGAGCCCCTCAAGATCAGTGCAGGATCCGACCGACTATTCCGGCGGCTCTGAAATCTCAAATCGTGAATCGGAGTAGTCGCCCACGATATCGCCGGCGGTGAAGAGCCTGCGCCCCACGATGGCGGCCACGCCGACAAATCTGGCGTTGTAAAGATGGGCGTACTCATCGGGCTTGCCGACATCATAGACAGCGACAAATCGCTGATAAGCGTCAGCCGGTGTGCTTTGTTGCTTATGCTGACCAAAGACGGGAGCCTCGCGAACCAGGCCGTCGGGTCCGGTCAGATTACAGTACTTGCCGATGCCGAGAACCACATAATCGTGCTCGACGTTGAGGATGACGCCGGGAAACACAGAACGGTTGTAAACCTGGTCGTCGTAAGTCCCGTCATCCTGACGCTTCAGGAAGAGCATCCCCCCTCCGGTGGCAATGGTACGTCCCGCTCCGTAGCTTTGCGTTGTGACATAGGGGTTCATCGTGGCATGGAATTCTTCATCGCCTTCCCGGATAGCGTCTTCAATATCATAGACCATGGTGATGCCTTCGCGGGACAGTCGCGCTCTTTGCCCGGAGGTCAGGGTTCTCAGTTCAAGCGTGCCGCCGCCGGTGCCCAAGTTGCCCGCCGCCGGAACCAAGCCGCTGACCGCAGCCCCGCCCTCGGTCAGCAGCGAATCCCAGTGGTTGGGATTACGGCTGAATGTGGTACGGAACGTCATAATGGCCTTTTCCAACTCGGCCATGTTGGCGGCGGCGGCCGAGCGATTCGCCTTGCCAACAAACTCAGGCAGCATCGGAACCAACACCGCCGCCAAAGCCACCAGCACACCCATCACCACCACCAGCTCGAGCAGGGTGAAACCACGATTCACTCTCGCTCTATGTCTGCCTACGCTTTCCATCGCTGCCTCCTATTCTGGCCGGATTTTCACTGCCTTACACACAATTAATACGCTGCTCGGCATTAAAATGGGACATCGTTCTCCGGAAAAAATTCCCAAAGCAAGCCCCTGCCTCCTAATTTCTTCCAAGGGATTGGAATGCGATTTTTTGACGGCCCTGATCGACTCTGTTTTCAGAATGCGTTACCGGCCCGATACCATCGGCGGGGGTGATGTGTCGAGACGCTCCAGTTTCGCCCGGGCCGCTTGTGCTTTTTTCGAATCGCCGGACTGTTGCCAATAGGCGGCCTCGTTCGCCAGAGATTGGGCCAGATCGGAAAACCGCCCCTCGCGGAGAAAGGCGGCCTGGGCCTCGCCAAGCCATCGCATCCCGTCTTCTTCGCGGCCGGCGGTCAGATAGGCCAGGGCCAGGTCGGCTTGTGCCCGCGCGAATCCCGGCCAGCGAACAGGGCTTTCGGCCCGCACCGCCTGTTCCAGCATCTTCAGCCCCTGGTCCAGACTCCCGCGCTGTACCTGTATCGCCCCGTGGAGCGCCAGGGCCTGGCGGGAGACCACGGGTTCCGGCGACCGGGCGAGAGCGGCCAGAATGGCTATCGCAGGCGGTTCCTGGCCGATCGCGAGCAGAGCACGGGCCTGCCCGATCCGGGCGGTGCCCTGTCCGGAGGGCGAGACGGCCGCGGTCTCGGAGCGGGAGAAGGCCAGCAGGGCTTGTTTCATCTCGCCGCGAGCCAATCGCCATTCGCCAATCTGACGCCAAAGAAGAGCTTCTGTCGGGTCGTCAACAAGAGGCTTCCCATCCGTTCCGATAATGCCGACAGCGGCCTGAACATATCGGCGAACCGCGTCCGGCCAGCTCGCATCCTGGGGCTTGAACTGCATCAACCGTTCCCAGAGCACCGGGTCTCCCGATCTCGCGGCCGCAACGGTCGCGGCCTGGGTCCAAGCCTTCGCAGCCGCTTCAACCTGTCCCGTTCGCCGCAGCGCCATCGATTCGAGAAGGTCCAACTCCGCGGCGAAGCCGAGGTCGTTCTGTGCCAGTTGCCTGGCCTCGCGCCACATCGCTTCGGCTTGCCCCGGTTGGTCGTTCAGGAGGGCAGCGACACCACGCAACCGCATGGCTTCCGCTCGGATAAACGGGGGCAAGGTCGCCTCTATTTTGGCCAGTTGCTGATACGCCATCAGAAAACGCCCCTGCTCCATCAGCCCGCGCGCCCGAACGCAGGAAGCAAAATTGCGTGCATGAGCCTCCGGGTGCGAGACGGCGTCCCGCAGGGCGGACGCCCATCGCGGGCCGTCGTCGGCAAGAGCAAAAAGCCGATCGTAGGCCGCTGCGAGCGCCTGAAGTTCCGGCTTCTGTGCCGATTGAGGGTCCAGCGTTCGGAGAGCCTCCAGGGCCACATCCGGATAGCGTGTTATCAACCGATGCATCCGCCCCAACTTGCCCTCTTGATACAGCTTGGCGGCTTCCCGGAGGAAGGGTTCGATACCCAACGAGGCCGGGTCGGTGGCTTCGGTGCGGGTGGTCAGATTGATCAGCTCGACACGCCGGACCGGCTCGCGGCTGTCGGCGGGGGGAGCGGGCTGCCGCGCAGCACATCCGGCCAGCAGCACGCCCAGAAGCCATCCGGCAATACGATGAAACCTGCGGATCATAGAAAACCTCCCGCCTTAATAGTCAGAGGGGGCGACACTGTGGAAGCGGAAAAGGGACGTCGGCGGCTTCGGACGAATGGCCTCCTCAGGCGTATAAGTGGGCAAACCTTTTTCCGGGGCCGAGGCGCTGGGATGCACCGACAGCGAGCGCACCAGGTCCCGGCTCATGGCCTCCGACTCGGCGGGCGTGTTCAACACATGGGGACGAATCATGATGATTAATTCGTTCCGTGAGCGCCCGGTATTCTGCCGCCTGAAGAAGAAGCCCAGAAAGGGAATGCGCCCGAGGATGGGGACGCCGGATCGTATGTCGGTAACTTGATCTTCGATAAGCCCCCCGACCGCCAGCATCAAGCCGTCCTTGGCCACAATGGTGCCGCTGAGCGTTCGGGTGGAGACCACGTCCACAGGTTGCGAGACGACGTTCCCGTCGGCGGTGACGACCGGCAGGGTCGCCCCGTTGGAGATAATCCGCGAGTTTTCCTGGAGGATGCGCAGCGTGACCGTGCGATCGGCATTGATCGTCGGCGTGAGCAGGAGCGTGGTGCCCACCGGTCGAAACTCAATGGTGGTGCTCGGTGCGACGGCGACGTTGGAGGTGTTGAGAAACACCTGGCTGCTGATGTTGCGGACGATGGGGCGTTCCTCGCCCACAAACAGCCGCGACACCTCGCTGTTGGCGGTCAGCAGCATCGGGGTGGCCATCTCCGTCACACGGTTCTTTTCTTCCAGAAGTTGCATGCGGAAGCGGAAGCTGTCGTTCACCACCTGGAACACGAGGTCGGTCTGGCGAAGGCCCGTGCCGCCCGGGACCATCGACTCGAACCGCCGGGCGGTCCCGCTGAGCAGGTCCGATGCGGGCGGGATGACGCTTCCGGTGGTCAGGCCGCCGGCCAGGCCGCGCCCGTCGCTGAACTGATAGTCGAACACGGAGCGAAACCCGTCGCCCAGGGAGATGGACAAGACCTTGACCTCAAGAAGCACCATCGGTGTCGGAACATCGAGGCGTTTCACCAGGCGTGCAATTTCCTGCAAGGCGCTCTGGTCGCCGGTGCGCACCACAATCAGGTTGTTGCGGCGGATGACGCGAACGAAGATATTGGCCTGTCGTCTTTGAAGAGCTGCGATCAGGGCTTGTTGCCGCTCCGAGGCTTCGGGCTGTTCCATGGCCCGGGCCACGGCCTCCGCCTGTGCCGGGGTCAGTTGCCGGAACTCGGCCGCCGTGTCCGGGGCCGTTTCCGTCGCCGGTTGGCGGGCGCGTCGAACGTCCGTTGACCGCGCATAGGTTCCGCTCGAGGTGCGGCCCGTCGAACCGAACTGGCTGCCGTCAAGGACGGTCGTCCCGCCGGCCCCGAAAAGGCCGATCCCCTGACTGCGCTGGTCCACCGTGTCGAACCGCCGGAACCGCTCATCGATCTCGCGGCTTTCGGTGGCGTCGTCGTCTCCGCCCAGCGAGAGCTGCACCCGGTCACCATAGAGGTCGGCGATGGCCGTGGCAATGGCGGCTGCGTTCGGGTAGAGCACCGAAAAGACCTCGGTCTGCTCCTCCCGGAAGGCGGTCAGATCGCGCTGAAATTCGGCGACGGTCATAATCCGGATAATTCCGGAGGCCTTGTCTTCGCGGTACCAGAGGTTATTGGCCCGGCAAAGCTCTTCGATGGCCGCCCGGGCGGGAACCCCTTGCAAAAGCAGGGAAACCCGTGTCTTCCCGGCCTCTTGTGAGGCGACCAGGTTCAGCCCGGTCTGGCGGGTCACCATGTGCAAAGCGTCCGCCAGCGGAATATCACGGAATTCCACCTGTTGCACCATCGGCCCGGCGGCAGGAGCCGCTTCCGTATCCGCCTCGCCCCCCTCCTGAGCCATCACCGGGAAAGCCGAAAGCCAAACGGCGAGGGCCAAAGCCATCACCGGGCAACGCCATCCGTTAAATGTCAAAACACGCAAAGTTTTCATCTGGCAACCTCTCCATAAGATTCATACGCCGGCCGATAAGTTCAGCGCAAGATGAGCTTGCGCCCGGCCGCAACATCAATACCCTCCAGTTCAATAACACTCGACGAGAGCCGAGCCACCCGAAACGTGAACACCGTCCCCTGGCGGGAAGTCACGGACAACTCGTGGCCCTCCTGCACCGCCACGAGGCCGGCCCCCTCGACTTCGACGAGGGCCTCGGGCTTTTTCCCTTTGACCTCGAAGAAGGCCCGCTTGGTGATTCGCGGCAGGACGGATTCCTGGGCGACAACCCGCCCGGAGGCATCCAGGGAGGCCCCCAGCAGCGCCCGGAGCCGCTCGCTGGACTGGGTGGGGTCCGCCGTGGGAGGGGGCGGCTCCGGCGGCTGTTTGTCGCCCGCATCCGACTTGGCAGGGGGAGAATCGGCCGCCGAGTCCGTTTGGGGCGCCGGCGGCGGGGACGGCTTTTCGGCCGGCTCTTGAGCGAACGCCGAGCTGGCGAAACCCAGCCAAACTATCATTGTCAACAAACGGATTTTGAACATCATCGGCCTCCTGAAGCCACCGCGAACATCGTAAGAAAGAACGAGATATAGACGAAACCGACGATGCCGCCGACCACGGCGATAATCACCGGTTCGATCAAAACGCTGAACCGCCGGATGGCGGCGGCCAGTTGGTTCTCATGGAAGTCGGCGACTTCGGCCATCACCGAACCCAGCGTGCCGGTCGCCTCGCCCACCGCCATCATTCGGCCCAGCATCGGGGTGAACTCCGTGCCTTGCACAAAGGGTTCCCCCAGGGTGCCGCCGCTGATCACGTTCTCGCGGGCGGTTTCGATCCGTTGCTGCATCGCCCGGTTTGAAATCAGCCCGCGAAGGACGTGCAGCCCGCTGAGAAGCGGAATCCCGCTGTCCAGCAGAATCGACAGGCCCCGTGCCAGCGTGGCGGTGCCGGCCAGGCGCAGCAGCCCGGCGATCAGGGGAAGGCGGAGTATGGCCCGGTCAATGCGCGAGCGGAACCACGGCAGCCGATACAACACCCAGGGAATAAGGCACATCATCAGCAGCACGAGCAGAACCAGCACCCCGTTGGCATTCAGCCAATTGGCCAGATCGAGCAACATCTGCGACATGGCCGGGAGGCTGCGGCCCCGGCCAAGCAGAAACTTCTGCAGCTTGGGGACCAGGCCAAAGAGCATGAACGCCGTGACGCCAATGGCCGCCATCAGCACAAACGCGGGATACATCATTGAGGTCAACAGCGCGGTCCGCACCCGGCGGGTCTGCTCCAAGTGGCTTGCTGCCCGCTTCATCACGACATCCAGCGTCCCGGATTGTTCACCGACGTTGACCAGTTGGACCACCATGTTGGGAAACAACCGAGAATGGGCGGCCAGGCTGTCGGCGAACGAGGCCCCCTCTTCGATGCGCTCGGCGATGTTGCGCCAGATGTTCGCCATGCTGCGGCGGCGGGCCTGTTCGGCCGCGGTGCGCAGAGCCGAAAGCAACGTCAACCCACTGCGCAGCATGGTGGCCAACTGCTGGAGGCCCAGCTCGACGTCCAGGCCACTGGGCGGCAGCCAACTCCAGGGGTTTACCGAGATGGACAGAACGTCCAGCACGGAGCGCGGTTTGGCCCCCTGGACGTCCAGCACGATCCAGCCTCGGCGGCGCAGCTCGGCGGCCAATTGGCTGGGGCTTTCAGCGGCCAACACCCCGGTTTGCGGGCGGCCCTCGCTGTCCCGTGCTGTAAAGCTGTATTCCGGCATACGATTCCCGTTAATACAATTCGATCACTTCCATCGCGTCCGCCAATGAGACCCGTCCCTCAAGCACTTTGGCGGCAGCATCTTCACGCAACGAGGGTTGCCCCCCGTCCCTGAGGCTTTGTTCCAGTTCGTCTTCGGTGGCACCGGAGGCGATCATTCCGATGAGCCGCCCTCGGACCGGCATCAGCTCAAACAAGCCGGTGCGCCCGCTGTAGCCCCGATTCTCGCAATAGATACAGCCGCCCGGTTCATAGAGGGAGCGCCCGGCAAGTTCGGGCTGACCAAGGGCCACGGCTTCGGCCTCGGTCATCGCCCGCTCGCGCCGACAGCCGGGCTGGTGACACAGTTGGCGAACCAGCCGTTGGGCAACGCAGAGGCGCAGCGTGGCGGCCAGGAGATAACGCTGGGCCCCCATGTTCGCCAAGCGGGTGACCACGCCCGCGGCGCTGTTGGTGTGCAGCGTCGAGAGCACCAGGTGCCCGGTCAACGACGCCTTGATCGCGATATCCAGGGTCTCGACATCTCGAATCTCGCCGATCATCAGCACATCCGGGTCGTGCCGGAGGATGCTGCGCAGGGCCTTGCTGAAGTTCACCTTGTCGCCGGGTTCGATCTCAACCTGCGAGACGCCCGCAATCTCATACTCAATGGGGTCTTCGACCGTGATGATGTTGAGGTTGGCCTGCTTCACCAGATGCCGGATGATGGCATAGAGCGTGGTGGTCTTGCCGCTGCCGGTCGGCCCGGTCAGCAGAAACAGACCTTGGGGGTTATGTAACAGTTGATAGACCAAACCGTGGTCGGCCTGGGTCATCCCCAGGTTGTCCAGGGTGAGCGACTCGGTCCCCAGGGCCAGCAAACGGAGCGTGACACGTTCGCCGTAGCGAGTGGGCAGCGTGGCGGTGCGGATGTCCACGATGCGGCTGTGCTCGCCGCTTCCGTAGCGGTGCGAAAAACCGCCATCCTGCGGGGCACGCTTCTCCGCAATGTCCATGCCGGACAACACCTTGAATCGGCTGATGAGACTGGGCAGACGGGCCATCGGCAGTCGGCAATGTTCGCGCAATTCGCCGTCCACGCGAAACCGTACCCTGGCGCCCTCTTTGTCCGGTTCGATATGAATGTCCGACGCCTGGTGCAGGATGGCCGCGTGGAGCAATTGGGCACCCAGCTCCACGGCGTCCTCGCCTGGGGCCTCGGCGGCTCCGGCCCGGCCGAGGCTGCCTCTGTTGGCGTCGGAATAGACGCGCGCGATGGCCCGTCTCAGCGATTCCGGGTCGGCCAATCGGACCACCGGTTTCTTGCCGGTGAGCTTCTGGACGGCGTCGATCCCCGCCGAGTCGCCGGCATCGGCACAGGCGATATACACTTCCTCCCCGCGAACCGAGAAGGGCAGCACCTGGCGCCGGATGGCCACCGCCGCCGGGATGGACAGGGCCACGGCCGGGTCGATTTTGATACGGTCCAGGTCGAGCCGTGGAGGGCCTGAAGGCTGGTTCATGTCCCATCCTCCCTGCCGATACCGGGGTGAAGTCCGGTACGTCGTCGGAGCATGGCCGCTCGATCTCGAAGAATCGGCACGTTCCGGGCGGCGGACACGGCCGTCGGTTCGCTGATCCGGCCCGAGACCCAGAGCCGGGCCAAATCCTGCTCCAGGGTCTGCATCCCGGACGAGGTTCCGGATTCCATGGCGGAGTAAATCTGCGAACCTTTACCGGTGGCGATGAGGTTGGCTACCGCCGGGGTGACGACCAGCACCTCACTCGCCGCCACCAGGTCATGCCGCTGGTCGACCCCGTTGCCGGGCAAAAGATGTTGAGCCACCACCGCCCGGAGGACGAGGGCCAGTTGTCGCCGGATCGCCTCCTGTTCGCCGTCCGGGAAAACCGCCACCAGCCGTTCCACGGCTCCGGCACAATCGCCCGCGTGCAGGGTGGTGAAAACCAGGTGCCCGGTCTGGGCGGCCACAATGGCCGTGCGGATCGTATCCAGGTCGCGAATTTCGCCCACCAGAATCACGTCGGGGTCCTGCCGCAGCGAGGCCACCAGGGCGTCGTTGAAGGAGGGAGCGTCAAGGCCGACCTGGCGCTGATGCACCAAGCTCCTGGCCGGCTGGTGAACGTATTCGACCGGGTCTTCGATGGTGATAATATGACAGGGCCTGGTCTGGTTGATGCGGTCCAGCAGGGTGGCCAGCGTGGTGCTTTTGCCCGCGCTGGTTGGCCCGGTCAGAATCACCAACCCGTCGTGCAGCCCGCACAGGTCGTAGAGTGATTCGGGCATGCCCAGTTCCTTCAGCGGGCGGAAGTGGTCTTCGAGTCGCCGCATCGCGACGGCGGGTAAGCCCTGTCGTCTGAAGAGATTAAAGCGGAACCTGGTTCCGTCGGGGGCCGACAGCGCTCCGTCCACCGCACCGTGGCTCCAGTCGGCGGGTGCCGGGCCTAGAAGTTCCTCGGTGATACGGTCCAATTCGGATTCGCTCAAGGGGGGGTGTCCGCTCAGCATTTCGAGGTTGCCCTTGATACGCAGCATCGGCGGGCGGTCGCAGGACAGGTGCAGGTCGGTCGCCTCGTGTGCCACGCAGGCGGCGAGTAAATCCGTCAGCCGGGATGCCGGCTCAGGGCTTTGCTGGTCGTTTGCCATCGTTTGCTCCGCAGGGTCTCACATCCAAAGCCAAAGCCGCCAGAGGTGCTTGGTGCCGTCGTTGGGCAGCGGGTCCATTGACACGGCCAGCGGCACAACCAGGGCGTTAATTTTCTCAACAGTCACCAGTGCCCCCAGCATGCTGTGAAAATCTCCGATCAGGTCGAAACGCCAGATACCGACGCCCTCCTCCGACTGCGCCAGGCGCCGGAGAGATTCGCGGACATCCGGGGGAATGCGGTTTCCGCTGTGCCCCTCGGCCAGTCGCGTCGCCGCAATCGTGATCAAGCTACGGCTTTCGAGAATACGGCCAAGCTCGGCCATGGCACGGGTTTCGTTGCGCAGCGTGGCCAGGGTACTCAAGGCCCCGTTGACGCTCGGCTTCGCCCCATGAGCGCCCTGCGCGGCCGCGCGCTCCGCGTCCACCAAGCCCTGAAGCTCGTCCACTTCAGCCTGCCTGGCGGCCACCAGGGCGGGAGCTTCCACATCCTGTCGCGCGACGCGGATTCGCCCCTCCAACTGTCGCCGGGTGGCTTGGCGGGTGCGATAGGAGCTCAACCCGTACACCGCCACGACAAGGGCCGCCGGGGCCAGCACAAACAACCACCGTTGATAGGAGGGCCGTTGGGGGTTCATCGTGTCCCTCCGTAGCGTTCAACCCTGGCCCCATCGTCAACCGCCCCACCCCTCCACGCGGCTTGACCGGTGCCCGCCGGCGGCGAAGCGGTGATCCGAAACTCCCAAGGCCCGCCGTTCGGCTGTTGGAGCAAAGCGGTCTTCTGAGCACCGGACACCGCCCAGCCGCTGGGGCGACAGAGGCGGCCCAGCGCCAAGGCCAGGGTATCGGCCGCTTCGGGGGTCAGGCTCAAGCCGACAATCACCAGCCCTCCGCGGGCCTCGGTCTGCAGGCCGGTCACCACGTGGTTATCCTGGGCCAGCCGACTGAGTGCCGAGAGCAACACCCGAACGCGGCTCTTCTGCCGCATCAATTCGGTCGCGGGATCAGAGCTCGCCGTGGCGGGCCGTGCTTCTTGCAGGCGTTGCAGCTCGGCTTTGAGAACCGAAAGGCGAGCCAATAATGCTGCGGCCTGGCGGCGCGGTTCCTCAGCTCGCCGCATCTCAATCCGGGCGTCGACTATGCGGCGGTTCATCCAACCGGCATGAACGATGCAGCCGATCAGGGCGGCGACGGCCAGGACAACCGAGCCCCCGACATAGCGCCGTGTGGGGGTCGGGAGGGCTTCAGGCTTGATAATGGGGACCTGCGGACCACCTTGAGATAAGGCCCTGGCCCATGAGACCATCCAGCGATCAAGGCTTTCGCCCTCCAAGACGGTCGGCGAAGCCAACTCGCTGATGCCTGCAAAGGCCCCTTCCGGCAAAGAGGCTCCGGAGCATAACACCTCCACGCGCGGTTCGTCGGCCCCGGCCATCCAGACGGCTCGCGGTGTCTCGAACCGGCCCAGCCATTCCGAAACGGTTGGGCCCCAGCTCTCCTGCAGCGGGCTGCCGTTGATCACATGGGTACCGATCAGCCCGTTGCTCTGGCCGGCGAGACATATGGTCAAGTCACCCCAGATTTCGATACGGAACCATTCTCGGTTTGCCGGCGACGCTTCGGAGTGTTGAAGTGCCTGGGGCAAGCCGCCCGGATGCAGTAGCCCCATCAGCCGCCCGCCGCCCGCCCGGACCGCCTGGTCGATGCGCAAACGGTCTGCCCGGGCCACCTGGGTAATCCAGTAAACCGCCATGCCCGCCTTTTGCTGTACGGGCACAAACCCTATCTCCGATTCGGTCGCTCCCAAGCCCGACAGCGATTCGAGTTCGAAGCCGAGCACCCGCTCCAACTGTTGTGCATCCAACCCCGCCACCGCCGCGGCGGACAGGGATAACTCTTGCGTCCAGAAATCCTCACATAACACCCAAACCGACCGGGCACAACGCCGCTCGGCCTGCAAAGCAGCGGCAACGGCTTCTTCGGGCAGTTGACCGGGCAGGCGGGCGGTTTGCCACGAAAAGACGGCGGGCTTCGACGCTCCGTCGAGGTCCACGCGACCAATCCGGTCGGAACTTACTGCTATAAGCGTGGTCGTTGCTCGGGATGCCATAACATGCACTCTAACGCAGAATCAGGTCTCTGGCTTCTCCCCCAGGGCGAAGCATCAGGCGAATGGGTACGCTGCGTCGCGTCGTCGGGTCACCTTGATAGGCCCGAATCACCTTGGGGCCAATCGTGGTATTAAATGAAAAGACCGCCGCGCTGAACGGAGCCGCGACGGTAACCACCTGCTCGCCGGGTAAACCGGTCGCCGGGTTCGGGCCAAAAAGACGAATCGTGACGCTTCCATCGGCGGGGTCGGGGTCTTGAAGCTGTCCCGTGGAGGCGTCCATCAGCAAGACACGGCCGCTGAGGGTCGCTTGCAGGCCCTGTTCGGCCAGACTCGTGGTGAGGTCGGCATCATAGCTGTCGATCGGTTCGGAATCCACCACTCCATCCGCGCCGCGGCTGCGGACGAAGGCCACGTCGTCGCCGTCCGAGGCCGGCGTCACCCCGTCGGCTTGTAACATATCAAAAGGTTGCCCCCAACCGTCGAGGAGCGTCGCGCGGCCCACTTCCAAACGGAGATAGGGGCCGCGCCATCCGGAAGCCACCAAGACCTCGGAATCGGACGGAGCGGGGCGAATGGCGAAGGGGGCGAGGTTCCGGGGATTACTCCAGAGCTCGGCGAGCTGGGTGGAGGCATCCGCCCCCACGGCTTTCGGAAGACGCCCCAGGTCTGCCGCAAACCCGGCAACGGAAAAGGAATGATCCGGTTCTGCCGCAATAACAGCAACCGAGCTTCGGATTTCCTCCACGCTCCGCAATGTGGCGTCAAATCGAGCTTGCTGATCAAGCCCTTCCATGCTGCGGACCGCCACACCGGCCAGAACGACCAGAATGGCCATGACCACCACCAGTTCCAACAGGGTGAAACCGGCCTGAAGCGGCTTTTTTACGCGATCCCTCATGGTGCCACGTCCGATCTCAGGAGAAACAGGACCAGATCATCGCCGCGCGCCTCGGGAGAAGGATAAAGCTCCTGCGGCTGGACTTGAAGAATCCCATCGGGGCCTGCGGAAACCAGGCGAGCAAACTCACGACGCTGATCAGGGTCCGGACTGGCCACAGGCGAGGGCATCTGAAGAATAATAGGGTGCCCCCAACTGTCAAAGGGCGTGGGGTCTCCGTCCTCGCCATAATCAGGGAGAAAACCCCGGTCGGCGTCTGCCTGGTATGTGTTCGCCGTGCTTCGCAGATACGGCCCTCGCCAGCCCCGGCCCGTGAATCGGTCATAAGCCACGATGCCGCTTGGCTTCACGTACAAATCAGACAGGGTGGTCGGCAGGTTCCCGATATCGGCCAGGTATCCCGGTTTCTCAGAGCCTGCCCCAAGGATCGCCTCGGAAATCGTCTTCATGCTGACACGAGTGGCCTCAACCGATGCGTCGTCCTGAATCCCTGAAACCAGAGAAACCATAATCCCTGCCAAAGCCACCAGAATGGCCATCACGACCACCAATTCGAGCAAGGTGAACGAGCGATGATTGCTGCCTCTCATCATTTCAGGCGGCCTTCCAGCACAAAAAAACAAGTCTCTACCGTGTTTTATACGAATACCAACCGACGCATGGGACAATTTTCGCCTATTGTGAAGAGTGAACGAGCCAGTCGGGGCGCGACGGCGCGCCCCGACCGGTGATGATGACCTCAGTGCCGGCGGGGTATTACCCCTGACGGGCACCGCCTGGCAGCGATTCATTATACTGCTGGATGGTGTAGTCCGGATGACGACCGTAAGCGTCCATCACACCCACCAGCGTAGCTCGTACCCCGGATTCAAAGACTTGGAAAATGGCAATGTAGCGGCCATAATAAGTGCCGACGTTTCCGGGATAATTCGGGGCTTGCAGCATGGTCTTGCCGATGGCGCTGTTTTTCGGCCCCAGACCGACAGCCACCAACTGAGAGCCGGTCCCCGGTTGTCCTTCGGTGGAAGGCAACAGGGCCATGGCGGCCTTGGAGCCAGGGGTGATCACCGCGGCGACCATTTCCCCGCTGGAGGGAAGGGTTCGCTTGAACACGGCGGAGTTGTTTGCGTTCGTAACGGTGACGTCGTGATCATAGACCCAGTCAAATCCGCATCGTGTGAACGAGCGTCGCTGCCCACTGGTTAATGTCGTCAGCGCCAAATCGTCGACAAGCTTGGGACTACTGTCAGGCAAACCGCCGATCTGCTCGCCGGTGGTATCGTCAAACTCCGGAACATAAACACCGGTTGGCGTGCCTTCTTCGGCCGTGGCAACCAACAGGGAGTCCATCCCCTGAGGAAAACGTTTTTGCAGCAGGAAGAACGTCTGAAGGTTGTTGGCGATGTCCGTCTGCGACTTGGCCGTCGCGGCCATGTCGGTGGAGCGACCAAACATACCAAACTGGGGAATCAGCAGGCCGGCAAGGACGGCAATGATTCCAATCACAAGCACCAGTTCAAGAAGGGTGAAACCATGACGTCTCAGGGCTTTGCTCATTTCAAAATCCTTTCCGTACTAAATAAGTTTTTAACTACACGACCTTGGTAAGGCGATCCAGCTATAATCCCGCGGGCAGCATTGGCTCACCTCCTTCCTGAAGACTGCCTGCAAGACAACACATCCTGTTTTCTTTCAAGCATTGCTCAAAAAACTCTGCCATTCCTATTAGCAAATACTGTGCCATAACCACGGAAGAAAAGGAATAAAACGTAAGTCATTTTACAAAAAGAAGATACAACACAATCAGGTTCTCTGATTATGAAGCGCGCCGGCAATAGGCGAACTGATATTGTGCGCTCTTGCCCAGATAATGTGCATTGCGTATAATCCATGGGGCACACCTTGCAAACGGTGCCGACACTTTTATGGCATTTTCCGGGAGGCTGGATATGAAGCTGATTCGCATGTCGATCAGCCTTCGCATGGTGCTTATCACCAATGCCCTGGTTCTGGTGACGGTTGTTTCCGTCGCGAGCGTCGCGAGTCGTGTGTCGCGATCTGTGGTGGAAGACCGCCTGGTGCGCGATGCGGCTCATCAGACCGCACGGTTTCTTCAGACCAGCCGTTTGCCGCTGAGCAACAGAATGATGCAAGACCTCAACAGGATTTTCGGGAGCCATTTCGCCGCCGTCTCGATA
>CAZBCO010000268.1:0-2760 GCA_964490295.1 uncultured Planctomycetota bacterium | reverse complement strand
AAAGGTTATCAGCGAATCACCGTCAATAAATCCGCCCGCTTCATTCGGACTTTATATTTTAGATGACAAGAATCAGGCGATTGGGACGACATTTTATTTGACTTCATCGGGGTGACGGTTATAATTCGTGGTTCTTGGATTTTGACATACGCTTTTGGTGAGCAGAGAGACACAATGAAACAGACTTACATGGCCAAGCCGACGGATATCGACGCCCGGTGGTTTGTGGTGGACGCTGAAGGGCGGATTCTTGGGCGGCTGGCGACCAAGATCGCGACGGTGTTGATGGGGAAACATCGGCCGACCTATACCCCCCATATCGACACGGGTGATTTTGTGGTGGTGGTGAACGCCGAGAAGGTCGCGTTCACCGGCCGCAAGATGGAAAGCAAGACCTACAACCATAACACCGGCTATCCGGGCGGTTTGGTGAAGGTTCCGCTGAGCGATATGTTGGCCAGAAAGCCCGAAGAGGTGGTTCGGATGGCCGTGAAGCGGATGCTGCCAAAGACCAAGCTGGGTCGGAAGATGTTCAGCAAGCTGAAGGTTTACGCGGGTCCGGATCATCCCCATGCGGCCCAGACCCCGGAACCGTTTGAACTGTAATTCTGGAGGAAGTCCGTGGTACAAGGTCCTGTTTATCTGGGCACCGGTCGCCGTAAGACGTCGGTAGCCCGTGTGCGCCTCTTGCGGGGCACCGGCACGATCATGGTGAACGGCAAGCCGTTGGAGAATTTCTTCCCGCATTCTCGCGCGGCTCAGCACGCGGTAGGCCCCCTGAACGCAACCGAAATGGCGACCAAGTACGATGTGATTGCCAAGTGCGACGGTGGCGGCTTCACCGGCCAGGCCGGAGCGGTCCGGCTGGGCATCGCCCGCGCGCTGTTGAAGGCCGACAACACGCTGGAAGGGCAACTGCGCGAAGGCGGTTTCCTGACGCGCGACCCGCGCAAGGTCGAGCGCAAGAAATACGGTCAGAAGGGCGCCCGCGCCGGCTTCCAGTTCTCGAAGCGTTAATCCCGGCCTCAGGGCGAGCAAGGCGTCGATACATCCCAGGAGCGGCCCCGTCGGGGCGGCTCCTGTTTTTTTTTTCAGGTGAGCCTGATGACACCAGAAGCGGTGATTGATCTTCGCAGCGACACGGTCACAAAGCCGTCGCCCGGAATGCGCGAGGCGATGGCCCACGCCGTGGTGGGCGACGACGTGCTGGGCGATGACCCCACCGCCCAAGCCCTCGAAAGCCGGGCCGCCGCCCTGCTCGGCCTGCCGGCCGCCCTGTTTGTGCCCTCCGGCACGATGGCCAACCTGCTCGCCATCCGCGCCCAGACGCACCACGGCGACGAGGTGATTTGCGACGAGAATGCCCATATCGTGCAATATGAAGTCGGGGCGCACGCCGCCTTGTCGGGCGTTCAACTTCGGATGCTTTCCGGGCGGCGCGGGATGCTCACCGCCGAGCAAATCAGCCCGGCCATTCGCACGGCCAACATCCACCACCCCGTGACGCGGCTGGTGGCCCTCGAAAACACTCACAACCGAGCCAGCGGGGCGGTCTACCCGGTGGGCCAGGTGGCGGAAATCGCTCGCTCGGCAGCGGCGCACGGCGTGGGGGTTCATATCGACGGAGCCCGGCTGATGAACGCCTGTGTGGCGCTCGGCGTCGAGCCGTCCGCCTATACGCGGCACGTGAGCTCCTGCACATTATGCCTTTCCAAGGGCCTGGGGGCGCCGGTCGGGTCGATGATCGCCGGGGCCGTGGATTTCATCGCCCGCTGCCGCCGGTTTCGGAAGATGCTGGGCGGCGGGATGCGGCAGGTGGGAATCCTCGCCGCCGCGGGCCTCTATGCGCTGGACCACAACATCGAACGGCTGGCCGAGGACCACGCCAACGCCCGGCATTTGGCCCAGGCCCTGGCGGAGCTGCCGGGACTCGCTCTCGATCCTGAGACGATTGAGACCAACCTCGTGATCTTCGAAGTGACTCGGCCGGGGCTGACCGCCGAGCAGTTGGTCTCGGCAATGGCCGACCGGGGAGTGCTGTTTTGCGCTATGGCTCCGAAAAAATGCCGGATGGTGACGCACCTCGATGTAACAAGGGGACAGATCGACGACGCCCTGGGCCGACTTCGCCGATTTCTGGCCTGAGCAGGCAGCCCGTCACGTTCCGGCGAATTCTTCCGGACACCTTTGCACTGTTACCGCCCGCTGCTGCTGCGGTCCGGAATGGCGCTCCTTCGGCTTTCAAGTTGTTTCCCCCGACGATATCCCATACAATTAATGTATACCCATTGGAGGATGCTTCTTCTTGATGCGTGTGCTTTTACATTTTGCAGGCGGCGACGCCTTTTTTACCGGCTGTGTCCTGTTGGCGATCGGGGCTATCCTGCGAATGATGCCGACCCGCCGCTGGGCGACTCTATCCGCTCGATGTGTCGTCTTCGCCGGTGTCTGGTTTGTGGCCTTGTCATCAACGCCTTGGTATGGGAGAGTTTATGTTGCCTGGACCATCGCTCTGGCCTGGATGATGCTGAACCCGCATCGCCGGGGCAAGGCGAGCGCCTGGCGCACTGTCGGCGTGCCGCTGGCCGTGCTCGCCATCAGCATTTATGGGATCACGCGTGAGCTACGTTATCGCCGCCCTCCCGAACACCCGGGGATGACGCCGCAGACGGTGGTGGTCATCGGCGATTCGATCAGTGCCCAACGCGACAACGCCATCACCCCCTGGCCGAAGTTGATACAAGAGCAGCACGGCGTCCG
>CAZBCO010000267.1:0-8836 GCA_964490295.1 uncultured Planctomycetota bacterium | reverse complement strand
GATGTCGGGGTAGGCGGGGCGCATAAAATCGAGCGCGCCGCCGTCGAAGTATTCGAGCGAGAGATACTCATACGGTGCCTGCCCGGTGACGCCGGCATGCACCAGATCGAGAGCGTCGTCGCGTGTCCCGAAATACGCCACCACGGTCAGCGTGTGGCGGGGCCGCTCGACCAGGCGGACTTCGACCTCGGATACCACGCCGAGCAAGCCCTCGGCCCCGATGAACAGGTCGATGGGTTGCATCTCCGGAGCGAGGTACAGCCCGGCGGCGTTCTTGGTGTCCGGCATCGGATAGTCGTCGGGGCAGGGCAGGGGAACGTCCACGGAGCCGATACGCAGCAGGCCGTCACGGGCGGGCGGGTCGCCGCGACGCGGCTCCACCACCTCGCCAGTGGGCAGCACCACGCGAAGCCGCTCGACCCAGGCCCGCGTGGGGCCGTAGTGGAACGAGCGGCCGCCGGAGGCGTTGGTGGCGACGGTGCCCGCGATCTGGGCCGACATCTCGGTCGGGTCGGGCGGATAGGCCAGCCCCAGCCTCGCGAGGACGGAATCGAGCTGGCTGAGCGTGACGGCAGGCGGGACGATGGCCCGCCGCGCAGCGGGGTTCACCTGGAGGTTGAACCCGGCCCCCTCGACCGTCTCGAAACCCGGCGGCTCAGGGCGCTCGCATCGCACCATCCGCTCGACCGAGAGCACCGCCCCGCCGCCCATCGGGACGCGCGACCCGGTGATGCTGGTGCCCCCGCCGGACACGGTCAGCGGCGTCTTCGAGGCATTCGCCGCGCGCAGCACCTCGGCCACCTCCGCCTCGTTCTCCGGCAGGAACAGCTCCTCGGCCTGCCCGTGAAAGGAAGCGGACTCGTCGGTCAGATAGGCTCGAAGCCGCGCGGCGTCGGTGATGCGTGTGCATGGTGAACGTTTCATTGAGGCGGATGGTAGCATGCCGCCCGCCGCTCGTCAACGCCGGGCTTGCCTACGTCCGCATCTGCGGGTCGAACGCATCGCGCAGGCCGTCGCCGATGAAGTTGAGCGCAAACAGCACCGTGGTGAACATGCCGCCCGGCAGCACTACCAGCCACCAGGTGTCGCCGATGACCTCCGCCCCGTCGCGGATGAGCGAGCCCCAGCTCGGCAGCGGCTGCTGCACGCCGAGACCCAGAAAGCTGAGGAACGCCTCTTGCAGCATAATCTGCGGCACAGTTAGCGAGGTGTAGACGATCACCACGCCCGCGAGGTTGGGGACGATATGCCGGAAGAGGATGCGTCCGTGCCGCGCCCCGGCGGCCCGCGCCGCCTCCACAAAGGCCCGCTCGCGCAGGGCGACCACCTCGCCGCGCACGATGCGCGCCATGGTCAGCCACTGCACCGCCCCCAGGGCGATGAACATCGCGATGATCCGCTGTGTGGGGCTGATGTCGCGGCCCATCATCGCCATAATCAAGACCACGAACAGGATGTACGGAAGCCCGTAGAGCACGTCCACGCAACGCATCATCAGGTTGTCGGTGCGGCCGCCCTTATAGCCCGCAATCGCGCCGTAGGCCACCCCGATGATCACGCTGACCAGTGTGCCGACCAGCCCCACGGCCAGCGAGACCCGCCCGCCCACCAGGCACCGCGCCAACAGGTCACGGCCCAGCCCGTCGGTGCCGAACCAGTGTTCCGCCGAGGGGGCCTGCCGCTGCTTCTCCAACTGCTGGTCGGCATAGCCCGCCCGGAGCATCCACGGGCCGGCCACGCAAGCCAGGGTGAACACCGTGAGCACCGCCAGGCAGGTCATCGCCAGCCGGTTGCGAGCAAACCGGCGCAGCGACAGGCGAAACGGCGAAGGATGGCGGGCTTTGGCGGTCATCCCAGACGAATCCTCGGATTGAGCACGGCCTGAACAATATCCACCAGGGTGTTGAAGACGATGAGCAGCGTGCTGTAGACCAGCACGGTGCCCAGCACCAGCGTATAATCGCGGTCGGCGGGAGCGCTGACGAAGTAGCGCCCCATCCCCGGGACGTGGAAGATTTCTTCGATGATCACGCTGCCGGTCAGAATCGCCGCGGCGGCCGGCCCCAGGTACGAGACAATCGGGGCGACCGCCTCGCGCAGCGCGTGCCGCAGAATCACCACCCGTTTCGGCAGGCCCTTGGCCCGCGCGGTGCGGATGTAATCCTGCCGGATGACCTCCAGCATACTGGCCCGCATAATCCGCGCGATGCGGCCCGCGAACGCCACGCCCAGAGCCGCCGCAGGCAACACCAGATGCCGCCACGTGCCCCAGCCGGAGGTCGGCAGCCAGCGCAGCCACAGGCCAATCACCAGCGCCAACAGCGGCCCCAGCACCATGTTCGGCACGCTGAATCCGAGCATCGAGGCCGACATCAGGGCGTAGTCCGTCGGGCGATTCTGGTGCATCGCCGCTAGAATCCCGGCGAACAGCCCGAACCCCACCGCGAAGGCCAGGGCCGCCCCGCCCACCGCCAGCGACTTGGGGGCCGAGTGCATCAGCAGCTCGCGCACCGTCTGGCCCGGCCGGGCCATCGACTCGCCCATGTCCAGCCGCATCAGGCCGCCGAGATAGTGCAGGTATTGCATCACCAGCGGACGGTCAAGCCGCCACTTGCGCTCGATGTTCTCGCGGACCGACGGCGGCAGCTCCCGTTCGCGGTCGAACGGCCCGCCGGGCATCAGCCGCAGCAAAAAAAAGGTGAGCGTGACGATACAAAACAGCGCCGCGAGGCCCGCCAGTATTCTTCGGACGACAAAGGTGGCCATAAACAGCCCGTGCTCCGCACAAGGGGCGGGAATCGAACGCCATCGATTCTAGCGACGGAACGGCGGAGCGTCAACTTGAAGAGCGCCTTCGGAACCTCTTCGAGGCGCTCGGAGCGGGTCGGGCATTGACGCCATTGTGTCTCTTGCATTACAATGGCCGCCGTTGGCCAACCTTTTTTGGAGGAGTAGGAAATGGCAAGAGTTTTGTGTGTGGTCTTGTGTGTGTTGGTGATGGGCGTTTCGGGTTGCGTGACGCATTCCGGAGGAGTGGCCTCGTCGAGCCGGCCGTTGGACCCCGGCAGCTACAACCCCAGCCACCGGGTGAGCGGAACGTCGTGGGGCGTGCATCTCTTCGGGTTTATCCCGCTGACGCAGCCCAGCACGGCCGACGCCCTGAACGAGGCGCTTTCAGGCAGCGACGGCTTGATTCAAATCACGACGGATACCGCACGTTCGTACCACCTGCTGTTGGTGGTCTTGGAACGCATCAAGGTGGAAGGCACCGCGGTGCGCCTGAAGCCAATCGTCGACAATTAGCACCGAACTCGGAGTGCGTTTTGGATTATGCAGAGCAGCAGCGCCCGATGCAAATGGACATCCTGACCGTTGGCCCGTTGCAGACCGGGTGTTATATCGTGTCGGACAAGGCGACCGACGAGCTGATGGTCGTGGACCCCGGCGGCGATCCGGAGATGATTGTCGAGTCGGTCCGGATGACCGGCCTGCGCGTGAAATATATTGTCAACACGCACGGCCACGCCGACCACATCGCGGGGAACGCCCAGCTCAAGGAGCACTACCCCGAGGCCGAGCTGCTGATTCATGATCTCGACGCCGAGATGCTGACGAAACCGACCAAGAACCTGTCGGCGTTTCTGGGGGCGGCGGTGAAGTCGCCCCCGGCCGACCGGACCGTGGGCGAGGGCGACGAGATTCGGCTCGGCGCCAACGTCTTCAAGGTGCTGCATCTGCCCGGACATACGCCCGGAGGCATCGGGCTGTATTGGCCCGGGACCGAGGACGTCGCGGGGATGCTCTTCTCCGGCGATGCCCTGTTCGCCGGGGGCATCGGGCGGACGGATTTCCCCGGCGGCGACGAAGCCACGCTGCTGCGTGTCCTCCGTGAAAAACTGTTGCCCTTGCCCGACGATACCTGGGTCTTGCCCGGCCACGGCCCGCAAACCACCATCGGGCGAGAGAAGCAGACCAACCCGTTTCTGATTGCCGAGTAGCGAACGAGGAGTGGATGATGTCCGACAAGAAAGTGGATCACGACTGGAAGCAACAGGCCCGAGCGGAGAAGGCTCGACTGGAGCAGGAAGCGGAGGCGGGGGCCGGGCGCCTGCCGGCGGAGGCGTCGTTTCCGATGATCGTCTCCTCCTTCCATGCCCAGGCGCTCATCGCCATGGGGGCCATCGCCAGCCCGGTGGACGGCAAGCAGACGCTCGACCTGGAAGCCGCCAAGTTCAGCATCGACCTCTTGCAGGTGCTGGCGGACAAAACCGAGGGCAATCTGACCGACGACGAGGCGAGAATGCTCCAGGCGGCGTTGACCGACTTGCGTATGCGCTACGTCCAGTTGGGTTCCTGAAGGAGGGCCGCCGATGATCGGCCCCGCCGAATTCCCCACCGAGATCATACCGACCGAGCCGGGCGACCGGCAGTTTATGGCCGAGGCCCTGCGTCAGGCCATACAGGCCCTGGACTGCGATGAGGTCCCCGTCGGCGCGGTCATCGTGCGTGACGGGCGAATCATCGGACGCGCTCACAATCAGCGCGAGCTGCTGCACGACCCCACCGCGCACGCCGAGATGATCGCCATCACCCAGGCGGCCGAGCATCTGGGGGACTGGCGGCTCGAAGGCTGCACCCTGTACGTCACGCTGGAGCCCTGCACGATGTGCGCCGGGGCGATTGTGCTGGCCCGCCTGCCCCGGCTGGTCTTCGGAGCGTCCGATCCCAAGGCCGGCGCCGTCGGCTCGCTCTACGATATCCCGCGCGACACGCGGCTGAACCACTCCGTCGAGGTCACCGCCGGCATCCTCGAACAGGAATGCGGCGAGATTCTCACCGAGTTCTTCCGCCGCAAACGCGCGAAGAACGGTAAGGAATGAGTCGGGGCGGTTGTAAGGTGGGGAAAAGGGAAAATGGGAAAACGGGAAAATGGAAAGAAGACATTGACTGCCGCCGAAACGGCGGCAGTTAAAATCTCTTTTTCCCCCTTTCCCCTTTTTCCCGTTTCCCTCATCTTACACCAACACTGAACCACGAGGCGCTCACTCACATGCGGATTCTGCAACTGATCGCCGGGCTGGGACAGGGCGGCGCGGAACAGGTCGTGTTCGACCTGGCCACGCGGCTGGGGTCGCCATATCGCAGCACGGTCTGCTCCATCCTCCCTCCGGTGGGGGATCAAGGCATTTATACCGACCGGCTCAAGCAGGCCGGTGTCGAGGTCTGCTCGCTCGACGTCCGGTCCTGGTGGCAGTTCGCACGGGCCGAGGACAAGCTCAAGGCCGTGCTTGAGGCGGTTCGCCCCGATATCCTCCACGCCCACATGTACCACGCCAATATCCTGGGCCGACGCGTCGGAGTGCGCACCGGCATCAAGCACGTCATCGCCACCGAGCACATCACCGAGGCACGGCGTCGCCCGTGGCGCTTCTGGCTCACCCGCAAGACCGACCCGCTCGGCAGCATCACCGTCTGCGTGTCCGAAGCGGTTCGGGACTTCCAGATGCGGAAGACCGGCCTGCCGCCGGAGCGGTTTGTGGTCATTCCCAACGGGATCGATACCGGCTTGTTCGCCGAGCCGAAACGCCCGCAGAACGCGGTGCGAGCCGAGCTGGGCATCCGCCCGGTCGATAAGGTCATCGGGGCCGTCGGGCGGCTGGACCCCCAGAAGGGCTTTCATTTCCTGCTGCCCGCCTTCATGGAGCTCGCCAGAGAGCGGCGCGACCTGCACCTGGTCATCGTGGGCGACGGGCCGGAGATGGTGAACCTCTCGTCGCTCGCCGCCAAGCTCGGCGGCGCGGGGCGAATCCATCTGGTCGGCCGTCGGAGCGATGTGCCCGACTTTCTCCACGCCTTCGACCTCTTCGTGATGCCCTCGGTCTACGAGGGGTTCGGCCTGGTGCTGGTCGAGGCGATGGCCGCCGGTGTCCCGGTGGTCACCTCCGATATCGAGGTGCTCGGCGAAGTGTTGGGAGCGAACGAACCCGGCGGCCCCTGCGGACGCATCGCTCCGCGAGGCGATGTGCCCGCGCTGGCCCAGGCGATGCGCGAGGCTCTCGACCGCCCCGACCCGGAACAGATCGACCGCGCCCGGCACCGCGCCCTGGATAAGTTCTCCATCAACGTGATGGTCGGCCGCTACGCCAAGCTCTACGACTCCCTCGCCGGATAGACCGCCTCTGCATTTTCTGCGGTGAAAGCCGCTTCAGATATGCGCCAGCCAGCCGCCGTCGATATAGAGGGTCTGGCCGGTGACGAAGTCCGAGGCCCGCGACGCGAGGAACACCGCGGCACCCGCGAGGTCTTCCGGCTCGCCCCAGCGGCCCATCGGTGTCTTGGTCTTCACCCACTGGTTGAACGACCGGTCGCGGTACAGCGGTTCGGTCAGCTCGGTTTTGAAATAGCCGGGGGCGATGGCGTTGACCTGAATCCCCTGGGCGGCCCATTCCACGGCCAGGGCCTTGGTCAACTGGGTGACGGCGCCCTTGCTGGCGGTATAGGCCGCGGTGCCGGGCCGCGTCACCCGGCTCATCAGCGACGCGATGTTGATGATCTTCCCGCCCCGTTCCTTGGCGATGAGGCGCTTCGCCACCTCGCGCGACAGGGCGAACATCGCCCGCACGTTCACCGCCATCACCGCGTCCCAGTCCTCCAAAGCCATCTCCGTGGCCGCCGCACGCCGGGTGATCCCCGCGTTGTTAATCAGGATATCCACCAGGCCCGCCTCCTTGCGGATGTTGTTCAGCAGCTCCGGCAGGCGCTCCGCCTCGGCCAAGTCGAACGGCGCGTAGCAGACCTTGGCTCCCAGCTTGCGGGCCGAGTCGGCGGTCTGCTTCAGCTCTTTCTCCGTGCGAGCCACCAGGGCCAGGTCCGCCCCGTGTTCCGCCAGGGCCAGGGCCATCGCCCGGCCCAGCCCGCGCCCCGCGCCCGTCACCAGCGCCAGCCGCCCGGTCAGGTCCCACAGCTTGCCGCATCTCGCCATCGTGCATCTCTCCTGGGTCAGGGTCGGGAGCGTCAGGGCGTGTTGCCGCCCTTCAGCCGTCCCAGCCTTAAGTTATCGAAGTCAATCGCCCCGGCGCGGATCGGATAAATCAGCACCACGACCTTGCGCACCGCGTTCAGACCCTCGACCTTCTGGTTGTATTTCCACTCGCCGGCCTCGGTCTTGAAGGTCGGCTGGTCCAGGCGGATGAGCACGTTCGGGTTATCGCCCGGCCGCACGAACACCGGCGAGCTTTCGTAGTATTTCCAATCGGGCATCGTCACCAGGCCGATCGCCACGCGGCATCCGGCGGGCATCCGGCTGGTGATGTCCATCAGCAGGGCGTTGTGCTTCGAGAAGTCCGTGTCTTCAAGCAAGTCGCGCGAAACCACGATCTTGCGCTGCTCTCCCAGGGCGAACCGGAGCGACATCCGCTTGCTCTTATTCGGGCCGGTAATCGCGCGGAGGTCGGCCGCGTCGCCCCAGTCGCGCTCCAGCTCCCACGAGAACTCCCGGTCGAACCCGTCCAGCAGCGTGGTCTCGGCGTTTTCGATGGCCACCCGGCGGTCGCGTTCATCCCGCGCGGAATGGGCCGCCAGGGCCTGGCCGACCCGCTCGGTGTTGGCCTCGCCCCATCGGCTGCTCAGGAAGTAAAGGGCGATGTTGATGCCCATCCGCACCGAGCCTTCCTGCATGTCGTGCGGCGACAGGTCGGTCAGCGAGGGCATCAGCGGCGCGGTGGTGGGGTTGATCTCCAGCCCGTCGCCATAGTCGTTGCGGGTGTAGATCACCGCGGTGCGCCCGCCGGTCCGGACGCCTTCGAGGTAATCGCAGCGGTACTTGTCGCCGGGAGGGACGCGATAGCCCTTGAAGCCCTGGCTCAGGTCGTAGCCCGAACGGAACACCTGGTGGTCGGTTGGCAGCTTTTCGAGGGTGCTGTCGGGCAGCAGGCGGGCGAGCTCCCGTCGCACCGCCCGGTCGAACCGCTCGTCGGTCTCGTCGGTGCTGTCGTTGATCCAGAGGCTTCCGCCCTCGGCGAGGTAGCGGCGCAGCGCGGTCACTTCGGCATCGCTGAAGCGGAAATCCTTATGCCCGGAGATGAAGAGGAACGGTTGCCGGCTCAAGGCCGCCTCGCGGAGCTCCACCGTTCGGGTCTCGGTGCCCAGCAGAATCCCCACGCGCCGTTCGAGCTGGTGAGCCAGGTTGGGCATCGCCGTCTTGTCGCAGTCCCAGTCGCCCGCATACTTGGCCAGGGCGAACTTGACGGTGCCCATGCCGCGCTCGCCGATGAGGGCGGCGTTTGGGAGACGTTCCCAGCGAGCGGCGGTGGGTGTTATCGTGGGTTGGGCGGCAGCGACGCGCGTGGCGCCCGGAAGGGCGGTGCGGGACAACGGCATCGCCTGGGCCGCGACACGGGGGCGTGGCCGGTCCGGCGGAGCCGCCCATTCCGCCCGTCGCTCGGCGTCCGCTCCCCGCACGGCAACGTCGGCGGTATCGCTGGGAGCGGCCGGCTCGGTTCGTCCGGCGACCGGGGCGCTCACTTGGGCGGCCACCGTCTCCGAGGGTCTTCGCGTCGCAAGGCGGCTCGCGGCCCCGGTGTCTGGCGTCGGCAATTCAGGCCCCGGCAACCGGGCGGTGACGCGGACTGCCGAGGGCGTCGTGTTATGGGCCGGGCGAGCTTCCGGCCCGTCATAACCGGTCGCCGAGCGGGGGGTTCCGTCGCCCGTCGCCGCTGCCTTGGAAGCCTCTGCAAGCCGAGAGGGAGCCGACGCTTCGACCCGCTGCTCCAGACGCACCGCCGCTTTTCCCAATCTCACCGACACGTCCTCGTTTCGGGGCGCGGCTTGCGGCCCG
>CAZBCO010000266.1:0-2901 GCA_964490295.1 uncultured Planctomycetota bacterium | reverse complement strand
GAGCGGTCAGACCAGGCCCTCGGCCCCGTGATAGGCGGTCTCCGGGTCGGCCGGGACGTCCAGAGGCATCGCTCCCGAAGCCGGGATGCGCTGCACCGCACTGCCCGATTCGAGAACGCGGACCACGAGGTCCAGGCTTTGCCCGCGCTTGATGCCCAGAGCGCTCAGCGGCGCGGCAATCTCAATCGCCCGATCCAATGCGGCGCCCACCGAGGCCTCCGGATGTTGCGCTTGCAGCCGGGCACCGCCGTCCGGGTCAAAGGCAGCCACCAGGGCCGGCTCCTCAGCCCCGCCCAGCCACAACTCCACCGTCAGCGGCGGCCGCCTGGCCAGCACGGCCTCGGCCAGGTCGAGGCGCAGCACGAAGGCGTCGGGCGCGAACCCGAAGTACATCGCGGTCACGGGCACCGGCTCCGACGGCTGCATCGTGGTGCTGCCGCGCGGGTGCTCATAGGCGCCGGCTCCCAGCCATTCAAAGAAGCTGGTCCGCCGCCCATCCACCGTGACCTTGAGGTAGTTGCGCGGCGGGGTCCAACGCTCGTGGACGCGCTCGTCCATAATTGGCACGAGCAGCTCGTCGGGAGCGCGCGCTCCCAGCAGTTCATACACCTGGCGCACGTGTCGCCGAAAGAGAATGTCGAACTTGATATCGCTCTCGCTGGTGTGGTCGTCTCCGTACCACCAGAACCAGTCGCTGCCCTCCGCGATGTGAATCTCCCGCAGAGCCGCCTGGGCCTGCTTCTCCGGCACGTCGCCCCCGGCGATACGCTCGCGGTAATACTCGCGCGCACGGGTCAGGTGCTCCCAGGCCCGGTTCTTCTCCCAATGCCCCATCCACGGTGCGAAGCTGTGGTTGATCCACGAGCCGGGGGACACGCGATCCAGCGCAGCCGTCGCTCCGAAGCGGTCGAGGTAGTCGCTGAGCGTAGTGGTTTGCAGGCTCTCGCTTTCCGACAGCTTCCGGTACAGGCTGCGGAGGAAGTCGACGCCCTGGTGCCGATAGTATTCCCAGCAGTTCTCGCCGTCCAGGGCAATCACCACCAGGGCATCGTCTGGAGCGTGCTCGCGAATGCGTTCCAGGCGGGCGATCAGGTCGTCCGCCGCCTCTTCGGGCGGGCGCAGTTGATATCGGAACCCGATCAGGTCCGCCAGCGTATGATCCCGGAACAGCATGGTGATCTCGCGGCCCTGGTGCTGGAACCGATACGGGCGGTAAAGCACTTCGGGGCGGTCCACCAGGCCCGCGCCGTCCCGCAGGAACGGCTGGCCCTGGGTCTGAGCCAGGATTTCCTCGTCCGCCACGGTCCATTCGATGCCCGATCGGGCGAAGACCGCCGCCGCCTCGTTGCTGATCGCTCCTTCCGAGGGCCACAGGCCGCGCGGCGGGCCGCCGAACACCTGCTGGTGATAGGCCATCGCCTGCTCGACCTGCAAGCGGGCGTCGCTCGGCGACGAGAACATCGGCGAGGGCGGCTCGACCGGAGGGGCTCCGGCCAGGGCGTTGGTGTGGTTGCAAAGCAAAGGGATCAGGGCGTGATAGAACGGCGAGGTGGTCAATTCGATCTGGCCGGCCTCCGCCAGCCGGCGGTAGAGGGGGATTATCCGCCCCATCACCTCCAGTTGTCGGTCGAGCACCCAGGCCTTGTCCGCCTCGCTGAAGCCCGAACCCTTCTCGATCAGCTGCTGCAATTCGGGCGTCGCCTCGACCTCGGTCGGATGGAACCAGGCCAGATTGGCGAGCACCTGGAGGTCGCGGAAATCGTCCACCGAGAACTCGCGGGCCACCTCCTCCACCGGGCGATGGCTGAACCGATACCTGGCCAACAACTGCCGATAGCGCGGCAAGGGATGAATCAGGTTCTCCGGGTTGGCCTGAAAGAACTGCCGGATAATCTCCACGGTCTGCGGCTCGGCCAGGGCGTCCGCCGGAATGCGAGCCAGCTCCAGGGCCGTGTCCGAGCCGCCCTCCAGATAGGCTTCGATTTGTTGGAGCAGCGACGGCACGAAGTTAATCACCTGCCGCATCTCGGGGAACTCGGCCAACAGGTTGGCCATGCCGATGTAGTCCTTGACGGCATGCAGGCGAACCCAGGGGAGGACCGATTCGCCGCTCACCGGGTCGCGGTAGTCGGGTTGATGGTAGTGCCACAGAAAGCTGACGTGCAGGGTCGCCATTCAAGGTCTCCAGTTCGGTCCGCCGGACGGCTCGCCCGACGTGGCATACACGCGGTAGTCGAGGTCCGGAAAAAGGTTGTCGCGCCGCTCGATCTCGGCCAGCCGATGCTCATCGACCCGGCCCTGCGTCAGGGCCTCGGCCAACTGCCCGAACCGCTCCAGGTGGGTTCGCGTCCGGCTGACGGCATAGTCCACCGCCGTGCGGGTTTTCATTATAAACGCCCAGTCGCTGCTCTGCGCAAGCAAAAGTTCGCGGGCCGCCTGATTCAACGCCCGCCGCTGCATCTCCGTGGGTGCGGGATGGGCGTCGGCCAGCGACGCCATCCGCCCTGCCGCGCGGTGCAGATCACGGTAAATCCAGGCGTTCCCGCCCTCCAGCCAGACCTCGTGATAGCCCTTCCAGCCCCAACTCGATTCACAGGGCTGCACCTGCTGGTTGACGGGGTGCCGGTCCAGGTACTCGCTGAGCGTGACGGGCCGGATCGCCCGCTGGGCGGCGAGGTCGCGCATCAGGAACTCAAGCCAGTCGGGGCCTTCATACCACCAATGCCCGAACAGCTCGGCGTCGTAAGGGGCGACGAGAATCGGCGGCCGCCCGCCGCTCCGGGAGAGCGCCGCCGCCTGTTCGGTTCGGCACCTCAGAAAATCCGCCGCGTGCTCGCGGGCCTTCTCCCGCGCCGGCAGCGGCAGGTAAGGCTCCTTGTCGCCGTCCGGCCCGGTGATACG
>CAZBCO010000265.1:0-6189 GCA_964490295.1 uncultured Planctomycetota bacterium | reverse complement strand
AAAATCTCCCGATCCGCCGAGCGTTCGTAATAAGAGGCATACGAGGAACAGCCCGCCACGAAAAGCATTGCCAGCAGCATGCCATTGAAACGAAAGTACATGCGAAGTTTTCTCGCGAGCAGGTCACACCGGCCAGGGTGAACGTATCAGATGTATTCTAGCAGCATCCGGTATCATTTCAAGCATGTAAACCAACTTACGCCCCTATAAAGTCTTTAAACATCGCCAGGAGCGAATCGAAAAATCAAAAGGTTGCGGAAGAAATAACGAAAATTCACGATGAATCTGCTTCAGGCCCCTGGATTGCTGCCGATGACTGGGGTGCAGCGAGCAATATTGAAAATACAACGGGACTTGAAAACAGTGTTGGAGGCCATCAACTCCCCCGGGCCGGTCACCCCTCTATGATCCTCGCTTATTGGCTTGGAACGGTTCTGTGACTTTATCCACGCCGCCGCGGCAGCTCTTTTGCCCGGCGGCGTTTTGTTTGGATTCCCGTCTAGCACGAAAAAACAAGTCGCGGCACCGCCGACACGCGCTATAATCCTCAAAACAGCACGGAGGAGATCAGGATGAGAATGCCGCGCCGGCCCGAACCCGAATTGATGGATGATGCCGCTGAAGCAGAGGCCTACGCACACGCCAATTTCCGTACGGTCAACGAGGCGTTTGCCGAACGCTTGTACACGTTGGCCAAGGATCTGAATGTACCGAAACAGGCTTCCGCCGTCGATCTGGGCACAGGCCCCGGCGAGATTGCCCTGCTTGTCGCAGCGGCGATGCCCCAATGGCAGATCACCGCCATCGACGCTTCAGAAGCGATGCTCAGGCTGGCCCGATCCAAGCAGTTGACTTGTGAACAGAACCAAGCCCTTCCCAACAAAGGCCGCGTCACGTTTATCCTGGCCGATGCCAAACGCACCCACCTGACAGGCCATACCTTTGACGTAGTTTTTTCCAACAGCATTCTGCATCATATCAACGAGACCGATGCCCTGTGGGCGGAGGTAAGACGGCTGGCCAAGCCTGGAGCACTGGTGTTTTTTCGAGACCTCGCCCGCCCACCAAGCAAGGAAGCCGCTCTCAAGACCGTCGAAACCTACGCGAGAGATGAATCCAAGCTGCTTCGTGACGAATATTTACGCTCATTGCTGTCGGCGTATACCCCGAATGAAGTGCGCGGCCAACTCCGCCACGCCGGGCTTGATTCCCTCCAAGTCGAAGTCGCAAGCGATCGGCATCTGGATGTGTTCGGCATCGCCCGATAGCATCCGCCGACGCTTATCTTTACTCCGTCCGCCTCGCTCTTGAGCACAACTTCCCGCTGTGGTATAAAGATGTCGTTGAAGCGGTTCTCAGGAACACGAAGCCATGATTATCGACATCCACGCGCACCTCGACCGGCGGAAGGGCAGCGACCGGCGTCTGGCCCGGGCGGCCTACGAGGCGGGCGTCAATAAAATCGTATTGATGGGCGGACCGAAACAATACGATTACGCGACCAACGACCAGGTTCTCGCCGCCGCCGAGCACGACCCGGATATGTTTCTCCCGTTCCCCTATTCCCGACTGGGACGCGACTCCCCCGCCGCAGTCGACCAGTTCCGCAGCCAAGGCTTCTTCGGGCTGTACTGCTCGCTTCCGCAAAATGACTATGATTGCAAAGAGTATTACCTGACCTACGCCCGCGCCGCGCAGCACGGGATGCCCATCATCTTCGAACTTGGCTTGGTGCCGCACTCCGACCGGGATCACGTTTCCGACGTGCGATGCCGCCACATGCGGCCGGTGTATCTGGACAGCATCGCTCGGGCGTTCCCGGAGCTGACGCTGCTCGGCACGCGGCTGGGCAGCCCGTGGTACGAGGAGGCATGCGAAGTCCTGCGCTGCAACAACAACGTCTACCTCGACCTTTCCGGCGTGGTGCTGCGCTCCAAAGGCCCCGACTTCTTCCGCTCGATGCTTTGGTGGGGCGAGGCAGGCGGAGCGTATGACCCCACCCCGCGAACGCGCGGCCCTTGGAAGCATATTCTCTTCGGCTCTGCCGTGCATTACAAATACTTGGCTTCGGTGCTGAACGATTACCAGACCCTGCTGGATGGGCTGGAACTGGACGAGGCAACCCGCGCGGATGTGATGGCCCTGAACGCCATCCGCGCCCTTGGATTGGATTAGGCGGTCGGCCGCAGAGCACCACGCACAGCGGACGGCATTCACACAGTGAAACATTTCTGGAGGTATCACAAGTATGGCGATGGATGTGGTGATGGTTGGTGGAGGGATGATCACGCACGATCAACTGCTCCCCTCGGTTTATCAACTGCAACGGCTGGGCGTGGTGGGCGACATCAAGATTTGCGCCTTGAACCCCCCGCCGCTCAAGGCTCTGGCCGACTCCCCGGACATCCATGGGGCGTTCCCCGATTGCTCCTTCTCGCCCTACCCCGATTGGAATGACGTCGGCCCGGACGAGAAGTTTCCCGGCCTCTATGAGCAGGTCATCGCCCAGCAGAAACCCCGCCAACTCGTGGTGGTCGCCGTGCCCGACCAGATGCACTACTCCGTGCTCAAGGTCGCTCTCAAGCACCACCAGCACGTCCTCTGCGTCAAGCCACTGGTGCTTGACTACCAGCAGGCGTTGGAGATCGAACACGAGGCCTACGCCAAGGGGCTGTTCATCGGCGTGGAATACCACAAACGCCTCGACGACCGCTCCCTCATCGCCCGCCGCCGATGGGAGCGCGGCGAGTTCGGCGAGTTCCGCTTCGGATGGGCTCACCTCATCGAACCGTGGTACTACCGCGACAGCAATTTCCAGAACTGGTGTACCTGCGAAAACACCGATATGTTCACCTATATCGGCTGCCACTATGTCGACCTGGTCACCTTCATCACCGGACTGAAGCCCGTGTCGGTGTCGGTTTACGGCATCGCCGACAAATATCCGAACGGCAACGAAGGCTACCTCTGGACCGACGGTCGGGTCATCTTTGAGAACGGCGGCGTGCTGTCCGTGTTCAACGCCATCGGCTACCCCAACGAGGCCCCCGGCGGCAACTCGCAGGGGATGACGCTCTACGGCCAGAACGGCCTGGAGCGCAGCACGATCATCAGCCACAGCGACCAGTTCCGCGGCGTCAAGCACTCCATCGCTTCGGGCGACAAGGTCTATCACGAAACCAACCCGGACTTCATGCAATACGTCCCGTGGAGCGGCGACGGCTATCGCCCGGTCGGCTACGGCTACCGCAGCGTCGAGTTCATCGTCAACGAGGCTGCCCGCGTGGAATCCGCCGGCGACGACCTGGCCGCGCGCCAGAAGCTGCTTGACGAGATCGACGCCAAGGGCCTGGTGGCCACGCCCAAGAACAGCAACTACAACGAGCTGGTGATGGAAGCCGGCCGCAAGTCGATCCTCAACGCCAGCCGCGAAGTCCTCATCGACTACGGCCAGAACGCCGGAACCCGGTTCCGGGAGTATTGAGGCCCGGCAAATGCTTGACAACGCAAAGGAGGAGATCACATGCTGCGAATTCTGATGATGGTCCCGTGTCTGGCTCTGCTGGGCGGCTGTGCGCGGAGCACGAGTGCGCTGGAACCGGTCAGCGGGTTTGAGCTGGAGCGGTACAGCGGGCGTTGGTTCGAGATCGCTCGCCTGCCGCATCGGTTCGAACGCCATCTGGTCGCCGTGACCGCCGACTACACGGTGTTGGACGATGGCTCGGTAAGGGTGCATAACCGCGGGTACCACACCAAGCGACAGGAATGGACTTCCATCACTGGGCGCGCGCGCTTCCGGGGTAACGCCGATGTCGGCCTGTTGAGCGTCCGGTTTTTCTGGCCCTTCTCGGGCACCTATAAGATTATCCGGCTTGACGAGGACTACACCCACGCGGTGGTGACCAGCAGCACGTACGACTACTTCTGGATTCTGTCGCGAACCCCGACTATGAACAAGGCGGTGCTGGACGAGCTGATCGCCTTCGCCAAGACGTCGGGCTTCGACACGGCGGCATTTGAGTTCCCCGACCAGACGATGAACTTGCCCACACAGTAAACTGTATAATGATCGTCCAGCATCTTTCGCCCTTGCACCTCCCCCATAAACCGAGTAAAACAATACGCCGGTAGAGCAACCGATCAATCATCTTTGACAGGAGGCCGTTGCAGACGATGAGCCAGACCCAACCGGTTCGAGAAAGGCGACGTGAAACCATCCGAAAAGGCCGTTCACAAGACGGCTCAAAAAGCGCGTGTATTTCCTGCCCTGCCCTCTGCTGCCACGACCTCGCCATTCCCATCAATCGTCCGAGACTCAAAGCGGACATTGACGACCTGAAATGGCAACTCCGCTACGACACCGTTCACGTAGCCATCCGACATCAGCAGTGGCACCTGGTGGTCAATGGACGCTGCATTTACTTGGACGACAATGACCTGTGCAGCATCTACGATCAACGCCCACCCACCTGCCGCAACCATAACCCGCCGGGATGCGAACGCTTCGGACGCTGGTATCATTACTGGATCGACTCCCCCGAACAGCTCGACGCCTACCTCGCCGGAAAACGACGCACTCTGAACCGCCCTTCCCCTCATTGCAGCCGTGGACGACTGATCGGCCATCCGAGTAAAAAGGCGAAAAAACAATGAGCACCCCCCGCGATGTCTCCGTGCTGCGCCAACTGGCGAGTGAGTACGCCGAACCCCCCGCCAAGCCGATTCAGGACGAACGCCGCAACCTTTGGCGCCGACACAACAGCCTGCAACCCACACGCCCGCTGGTCTATGTGCGTTGGGGAGCATGTAGCAATGAAGTCGTCGAGCCGCACCTCGTCTGTGAAGACCCCTTCTATCGCCATTACGAGAACACCTTGCGCCAATTCCTGTTCCAGGATGCCATCAGTGACGACTTTATCCTCGAACCCTGGATCACGGTGCAGGCCGCCCACGTCTTGCCATCCGACGGCCTCTGGGGCGTTCCCATCCGCCGCTCCGCGAAAACTGAAGATCACGGCTCGTGGATGTTCGATCCGCCGCTCAAGAACTTCAAAGACATTGAGAAGCTGGTCGTGCCCCGCCACGAAATCGACGAAGCCAGAACCCAACGGGCCGTCTCCAAACTGCACGACGCCATCGGCGACCTGATCGAAATCAACGTCGACCGGCGCCCGGCGTGGTTCTTCTGGACCGCCGATATCTCCACCGAGCTGGCAAGCCTGCGCGGCCTGGAACAGATGATGTGGGATATGGCGATGAACGGCGAATGGCTGCACCGCCTGGTTCGCTGGATGAGCGACGGCATCCTCAAGGCCCACGCCGAGGCCGAGGCGGCCGGCGATTGGCACCGCTGCGACCACGCCAACCAGGCAATGCCCTATGCCTCCGAGCTGGCCGACCCCGAGGCCAACGGCCAGAGCGTCACCCGCGACCAACTCTGGACCTATTGCGCCTCTCAGGAGACCACCGAGGTCTCGCCCGCGATGTTCGACGAGTTCATCCTCCAGTATCAGAAACCCATCATCGAAAAGTTCGGACTCTGCGCCTATGGATGTTGCGAAGACCTGACGCGCAAGATCGACCTGCTGCGCCGGATACCCAACCTGCGCCGCATCGCCGTCGCCCCCCGCGCCAATCTCGCCTCCTGCGTCGAACAGATCGGGCAGGACTACGTTATCTCGTGGCGCCCCAACCCGGCCACCCACGCCTGCTGCGGATTCGACACCAACTATATTCGCCAATCGGTTCGGGAGGCCCTGACATTGGCCGAGGGCTGCCACATCGACATCACCCTCAAAGACGTCCAAACCGTACAAAGCGAACCCCAGCGCCTGATTGAGTGGGCCAGAACCGTCAAAGAAGCTATCCAGGAAGCCCGCTGAAACACCCCAGGCGATTTTTGCACTACAATAAAACGCTTCTCATCCGGATTTAGACACAGATTTCGTTACAGCGACAGCATGAAGGTGCGAACGCAGTTGATTTTGGCGGCTCTGGCGGTTACAATCTGACGAGCACAACCGGAGAGGTGTCCGAGCGGCCGAAGGAACACGCTTGGAAAGCGTGTGATGGGGTAACTCATCCGCGGGTTCGAATCCCGCCCTCTCCGCCAGATGCATTAGAACAAACCGAAATGGCCTCTTGCGGCGTTCCGTGCTGGTTTCCGCCGCATTGATCTGATTCAGTGAA
>CAZBCO010000264.1:0-6609 GCA_964490295.1 uncultured Planctomycetota bacterium | reverse complement strand
TAGACCATGCACACGTCCGGCTCGCGGGCGTCCAGGTCATAGTAGAGGTCGCCGTAGCGGATATAGAAGTGCCACGCGTAATGGGCGTCCAGCCCCTCGCGGGCGGCGGCCCACTGGCGCAGGCCGAACTCGTGACGCGAGCAGCCCCCATAGTAGCCGGCGCTCTTGCCCTGCGATTTCAGATAGGCGACCGTCTCGCGCCGCAGGCCGCCCATCATCGTTCGGTCCAGCGTGTCCATCAATTTCCGGTGTGAAGCGTTGTTTGCCTTGGGGCTCCAGTAGCCGTTCAGCATGATCCAGGGGGCGTCTTCTTTCATCGCGGCGACCGCTTGTGCGGCCCGTTCGACCGCGTCATCCGACCAGTGCGGCTCATCCACCATCGAGTACGTGAACTTGGGCCATTGCATCAGCGCGGCGTGTTTTTTGAGCAAGGCAAAGGCTTGTTGGCGCGCCTGGCGGCCCGTGATGCCCAGGGCCTTTGCTGCCGGACCGAGGCCCGCCAGCCCTCCGCCGCCGTAGGTGTCGATGCCCACGGCCAGCCCCTCGCGTTGGAGCAGGGCGAACAGCGTATCCGCCTGCGTGGTCTCCAGGGCCATCACCCCGTCCTTGACGACCGCCCGGCCCAGGGGCATCCCGCAGGTCGCGTTCAGGCCGTGCGTCTTCAACAGGCGCACCACCGTGGTCAGCGCGTCGGGCGGGGCGTAATGGTCGGGCAGCAGGCCGAACAGGCCGAACGCGAAGGTCGGCTCCACCAGTTGGATGGGGAGTACCTCGACGCTCACGGGGACAGTTTGCCGATGTTCGCCCAGGGCCAGCCGGACTTCGCCGCGATAGACGCCGGGCTGCGCATCCTTGGGCACGGGGATTTCGATCCACAGTTGGCGCGTGCGGCGCGACGGCAGGTACTCCGGCGACGCCTCCCGGAGGATATCGGGGACGATGGTGTATTCCCCGTGGCTGCGGCGCAGCCGGTTCTGAATGCGAAGCATCCGTGCCGGCATTCCATCGAGAGCGATGCTTGCTTCGAGCCGCCCGCCGGTCTGCGAAGCCCGCAAGCTCAGGCCGGTGCCCACCGCCTGGCCTGGGGCAGCGAAGAGACGGACGGCCTCGACCACTTCACTCGCCGCCGGGATGTAGTCCGGCCCGGTCGGTCGGTCGCCCGTTGCGAACACGGCCAGGTCGCCGGGCAATTCGCCGTCCGGTCGCGGCGGGGCGGACGAGACATAGACATTTTCGGCGTTGAATTCCTCTTCCAGGCGGCGTTCCAGTTCGGCGCACCATTCGGCCGCCGGTTCGGCCTGCCGCTCCGGCCAGAGCATCAGGGCCGCGACCCGGCAGCTCATCGGCCGGTCGGCATCGAAGCGCAGGTCCAACCGCCCGCGAAACACATCCACCTTGAACTCGACCGGCTTGTAGCGGCCCTGGCGGATATACGTCTCATAAATGTTGGTCTCCGGCATCGGCTCGGTGTCGGCGAAATGGTAGAAGCGTCGGGCGGCCTGCTCGCGCGTCAGCGTCTCTTCGTGGACACGCTTTCGCGCGGCGGTGATGGTGCGACGTTGGAAGCGGGCAAACTGGGACTCCCACCAGCCGTGGTCCTCGAAGTACACCCGCACCTGGTACGGCCCGTCGGGCACGGCGACCGAGAAGGTCTGGCCCCCCGCCTCGCGGAAATCGCCCAGCAGGTCGTTGGGATGAAGGTAGTTGCGCACCGCGCCGGGCCAGGCGGAAGACGACCAGCCGTAGCCGCGCTTCTTGTCGAACTTCTCGCGCGAGGAGGGGATAAACCCGGTGCGGCGGGCCTGGTTCTCCGGGCCGAAATCAAACGCCAGCAGCCCCTCGACCTCCGGCATCGGACGGTCCGGCTCGAAGCGGATATTGTCCAGATAGATAAACCCCTCGGCGCGGTCCGAGGCGAAATCGAGGTCTACCCGCTGGATTTTGTTCGGCACCAGGTAGGAGTTCTTGATGCGCTGCGAATGTTTCGTGCCGCGTTGCAGATGGGCTACCGCGAAGCTCAGCGTGTTCCATCCGGGGCGCAGCGTGTGTTCGCGGACGTGACGATACCAGTAACCCTTGCGTGATTCGACATCGAATATCTCGGCCCGGACGCGCTGCGTGGTGCGGGTCGCGTTGAAGAAATCCATCCGCAGGCGGTCGCCCACGCGCCCCAGGCCCAGCCGAGGGGTTCGGATGTTGATGTATTCGCCGGTCCGCAGTCGGAGCGAGCTGCGACCACGCGAGGAGATGTCCGACGAGATGGCGGCCTGCTTCCGCGTGTCCACCAATCGCCAGTCGCCGGGGGCTTCGAAATCGAAGACCACAATAGGCTCCGCCGCCCCCGCCCAGGCCGTGGCCAGCAAGACCAGAGCCGCTATCCCTGCCGCTATTCTCATCGCGTTCTCCTCACCCCGGACATGCACCATATCCCCTATTATAACGGCTTCGCCGTGGACATGCCCGGTTTTCCGGTGCGAAGTCCGTTGGTTTTGGACGCGGAGGATGAGAGGGCCAGGCGGGTGAGGGCGGTTGAAAGGCATAAAAAAAACAGAGGGAAACCGTTCAGCCACGCTGAACGATTCCCCTCTGCCGGAGGAGGAGGCCCTGATGATCCGCCGAAGCATTCGGCGGGAAGTTCGTTTCTCCTCACGACCTCGTCGGCCTCGTCTTCCTGCCGGCCATTCAGTTATTCGGCGGGAGAGAGGCCGGCTTGAGAAAAAGCCGCCACAAAAAACAAAAGCAAAACCGATAAAAACACAACTGGATGATAGCTCGGTACTTCGGGCAAGTACGCGGGCCGAATTGATCGCCGGGCGCAGCGCGAAGGTGTTGCCGAAAATAGACTGCCCATTCCGGCAAAGCAGCCGCCGCACCCTCGGACAAAAGAAAGGGCCATTCCGTATGAACAGCCCCAGACTGAGCTGCTCCATTCCGCCCCCTTGTGGCCTTCTTGCTTCTGACGCTGAAAAACCTTGACCGGTGCGGGCTTCAGGTGTTTTAATAGGAGCGGCAACGACATCACGGTTGATATCTGGAGGGCCGATATGGCAACGTTTCGATTCGTATCGCGGGTAGTCTTTCTGGTGGTCGGGCTTTGCTCTCTGGCCACGGCGGCGGACAAGGAGGCGAAGAAGCCTCACGAGAAACCGGCCGCCCGGTCCGTCACGGTCGTCTTCAAAAAGGGCAACCGGGAGGTGCCGCTCAAAGACCTGAAGGTCGGCATCGAGGATCGCGGCCTGTTCGGCACCTCGTTCAGCGAGATCGACCGGCTGCCGGTGAAGGCCGACGACCTCTCCCTGAAGGTGCCGCTGGAGAATCTGGCCCGCATCGACATCCTCTCCGTGAAGAAGGAAGGGCGGAAGATCACCGAGGTCACGCTTAAGCTGACCTCGACCGATCCGGAGGAGAAGCCCCTGACCGGGCAACTGGACTCTGAGAAGCCGCTGGTCTGGAAGGCGACGCACCCGTTCGCCAAGTCGGAAGTGGTGCTGGACCTGGACGGGATTACGGCCATTATCCTTGCCGCCGAGAAGCCCGCGACTCCCGAGGAGAAGTAGCCGGCGCCTGCGCGGCGGCTGATGCCCATGCACATTCGACGCACCTTGGCGATGGCGGTCGTTCTGCTGATGGTGGCGGCTTGCACCGTCGCCCTGGCTGCCGAAGCGACCCCTGCGCCCGCCGCCCAGGAGAGCGTCTGGTCCAAGCTGTTCGACTCCACCTTCGGGCTGATCCTGCTGTTCATCTTCCTGCCGGTGATGGTCACCACCTTCATCGCGGCGCGGCAGCGCGACCGATGCCTGAAGACCTTCGACAAGTTCCACGCGACCATCATCACCAAGAAGAACCAGCCCATCTGGGGCGTACTCCGGGTTTACAGCAAGGGCCTGGTCACCCGCTACCGTCAGCCGGTGTCGCACCCGCCCGCCCCGGCCAAGAGCTCGTACATGTTCTACGAGCCGGAGCTGGCCAACGTCTTCGCCATCTTCCGGTTCCACGACCAGATTGATATTCGGAACCAGCGTCGCCGCATGCGGCAGATTCAGGCCTTGGCCTATCCCGGCTTCTTCCGTCGCCAGTGGCGGCGGGTACGCAACTTCATCAACACGCTCCGCGATGCGTTCAACAAGGCCATCGGGGCCATCCTGGGGCAGATGCAGCGGGCCAAACCGTCCAGCCAGATGCTCAAAATGGGCGGCCGCGAGATCGAAGGCATCGGCTCGGAGCTGCTGGGCAAGGTGGCCAACGCCTACGAGCCGTTGCTCGAACATTGCATCGGCAATCCCGTGGTGATTGACGTCCCCGGCCCGCCGCAGGGCGACAAGCCGGGGCCGACGCAAGAGTATGCCGGGCAACTGGGCGAGTACAGCTCGGCCTATCTGATGGTGCTTGATATCGAGGCGGACTTCGAGGCCACCGCCACGGCGGACGGCGCCCCGGCCTTCGACGAGGGCGTGCAGCTTCATCGCCGGGGCGACCGGCTGGAGGTGGTCAACGGCCTCTCGGTCGCTGTACGGGCCGTGTCGCTCCTCTGGGGCGGCCGGACGCACACGCTGGATATGATGATTCCTGCCGGCCAGACCGCCGAGCTCCCGGTGTCCCTCGCCGAGCTTACCCCGGCCCCGTCACCCTCGGCAGAGGACGGAGAAGCCGCTCCGCCGGCCCCGCCCGTCGAGGCCCCGCAGGTCAGCTTTGTCGCCCGACGCCAGGCCGACCTGATGGTGCCGCGAACGCATGCCGTGGTGCGGCATGGCGGGGTTCGCCGCGAGGATGCCAACCCGGCCAAGAGCTTTCGCCTGCATACGCCCCGGGCGAACGCATCTTAAGGACAAGGCGTAGCCCGCGAGGAAGCCAGGTCGATGCTGATCAAGAACGCACGGGTGGTCGACGGCACGGGGGCACCCGCGTTTGAGGCCGATATCGCATTGAAGGGCGACCGCATCGCGCGGATCGCTCCGCACCTCGACGGGCCTGCCGAGCAAACCCTCGATGCCGCCGGGCACATCGTCGCGCCGGGCTTCATCGATATCCACTCGCACGGCGAGCTTCACGCCCTCACTGCGCAGACCGCCGACAGCAAGATTCACGACGGCGTGACCACCGAGGTGCTCGGCAACTGTGGCTCCACCCCGTTTCCCTCCGCACACGCCAGAGGATTTCGCACCGCGTCCGCGTTCTTCAAGCAGCTCAGCGAGCACGGCTCGTCCATCAACCGGGCGTTCCTCGTCGGCTTGGGGAGCCTTCGCGAGTTTGTGATGGGCCGCACCGACCAGCCGGCGTCGCCGGACGAGGTCGCCGCGATGCGCTCCGAAGCGGCCCGCGCTCTGGACGACGGCGTCTTCGGCGTCTCCAGCGGCCTGATTTATCCGCCGGGCTGCTTCGCCGACCGGACGGAGCTCGGTGCGGTGGCCCAGGCCGCGGGCGACGTCGGGGCGCTCTACGCCACGCACATGCGCAGCGAGGGCAACCAGATCGAGGAGGCCCTCGACGAGGCCGAATATATCGCCCGCACCAGCGGGGCGCGGCTTCAAATCTCGCACCTCAAGCTGTCCGGACGCCCGAACTGGGGCAAGATCGATTGGCTCGAACGGCGGCTGTTGGCCATGGCCGACACGGTGGACCTGGGCTGCGACCGCTATCCCTACACCGCCTCGGCCACGGACATGGGCGTGATTCTGCCCAACTGGGTCCACGAGGGGCCGGTGGCGATGCGCATCGCACGGCTCAAAGACCCCGAAACCCGGGCGCGCATCGCGCAGGAAGTCCGCGACAGCTACCCCGACCCCGACAGTTGGGGGCGGGTGTTGATCACCGGGATGCCTCGCGGCGGCGACCCCGCCTGCGTGGGCCATACCGTGGAGGCGATCAGCCGGGCCACCGGCCGCACACCGGTGGATGTGGTGCTCGACCTGCTCGCCGCCCACGAGGGCAAGCCCGGCGTCATTTTCTTCAGCATGAGCGAAGACAACCTCCGCCGCATCTTGACCTGGCCGTTCGTCGGCGTGGGCAGCGATGCCCGCTGCCAGAGCCCGCACGGCGAAGACCTCCGCTCCCGGCCCCATCCCCGCGCCTACGGCACCTTCTGCCGATGGCTGGGCCGCTATGTCCGCGACGAAAAACTGCTGCCGCTTGAAGAAGCAATTCGAAAAATCACCTCGCTGCCCGCCGGGCGGTTGGGCCTGACCGACCGCGGCGTGCTGCGCGAGGGCGCCGCCGCGGACATCACCGTCTTCAACCCCGAAACCATCATCGACCAAGCGACCTTCACCGAGCCGCATCAGTTCTCGGTGGGCATCGAACACGTCATCGTCAATGGCCGAGCCGTCATCGAGCACGGCACGCACAACGGCCAACTCCCCGGAAAGGTGCTGAAGCGCGGATGAGCAGACCCGTCATTGGACTGAACCCCGGCCTGATGGTGCGAACCTGGAAGAAGAAGCCTCGCCCCCGCATCGAAATCTACCCCACCTACACCGGCTCCGTCGAGCGGGCCGGCGGCCTGCCGATGGTCTTGCCCTGCACCGGCGACCCGGAGGTGGTTGAAGAGCAACTCGACCGCATCGACGGCCTGGTGCTCACCGGCGGCGACGACTACGCCCCCAGCCTGTACGG
>CAZBCO010000263.1:0-6690 GCA_964490295.1 uncultured Planctomycetota bacterium | reverse complement strand
GGGGTGCGCCTCGCCATTGAAAACTGCGGGCACGCTCCGGTAACCGAGCGCTTGCTTGATGCCTATTCGCCCGACTATCTCGGCTTGTGTTACGATTCGGGGCACGGCAACCTGCACCCCAAAGACCTTGACCAATGCGAGGCACATCGTGACCGCCTGATTTCACTCCATCTGCACGATAACGACGGCACCCGGGACCACCACTGGATTCCTTTCACGGGAACGGTTGATTGGGAGCGCGTCGCCCGTTTGGTGGCCACCTCGTCTTATTCCAAATGGCCGAATCTGGAAGCCACGATGAAGCATGCGTCGCCGATATCCGAGGCCGATTTTCTGGCACAAGCCCGTTCAGATGCGGGACGCTTTGCCGCTTTGGTTCGTTCTTTTCAGCCTACAGGAGAGGCCCGATGAGTTTTGAACGCGGTTGGCAAGCTCTTCAACTGGAGATGCCGGACACCATTCCCCATACCGAGTATTGCTCCCATCCTCGGTTGGTACAGGCGGTCACCGGGATGCATCCGGGTGACAATCCGGAGGCGTGGAAGCGGTTCTACGAACTGACCGGCTACGACCTGCTCTGGTCGGTTCACGATGGGCCGGCCTGGAAGGGCCGCGTTACCAATATGGGCCACGCCGAGTTTCAAGAGGGCGGCACCGATTTTGATAACCAGGTGCAATGTCCCTTCAAGACTCCCGAAGACGTGCTGTCGTTCGACCCCGTGGCCGAATACGGCCTGCCCGATATCGACGAGCGGGCCGCGTTCTTCGAGAAGGGATGGCAGGCAAGCCAGGATGCCCATCCGATGCTGGTCTTCACCGGCGGATATTACAAAACCATCTTTTCCGCCTGCATCCAGGCGTTCGGCTGGGAGATGTTTCTGACGGCCGCACCGATGGACTATGAACGCTTCGACCGCGTGCTGGAGGGGTTCTTCCAGATATCGCTCGCCAATTACCGAGCTTGGGCGAAGACCTCCGCCCCGGTGTTCATCTCCCATGACGACATCGTCTGGAGTCATGGCCCGGTCTTTCATCCCGACTGGTACCGCCGTTATATTTTCCCGCGCTACAAGACGCTCTGGGGGGTTCTCAAAGACGCGGGCAAGAAGGTACTGTTCTGCTCCGATGCCAATTTCGATGTCTTTATTGATGACGTCGCCGAGGCCGGGGCCGACGGGTTCATCATCGAACCGCTCACCCAGCTTGAGCCGATTGTGGAAAAATACGGGCAGAGCAAGGTGATCATCGGCAACGTGGATACCCGTGTTTTGACCTTTGGAACGCGTGAAGATGTCCGCTGCGAGGTCGAGCGTTGCGTTGCCCTCGGCAAAGGCTGCCCGGGCTATTTCCTTGCCGTCGGCAACCATATCCCGTCGAACGTCCCGGTGGATAACGCCTTGTACTATCTCGACCTGATTCGAGACCGGGGGCGAGATTAAGGGCGGGGCATACCCCCTTTCGGCGGCCTGCGGGCACGGGCCGGGGCGGTTGGCTTGACGGCGTGGCGGGCAGGGCGTAGAATCCCTGCATGGGTGTCATCAACGTACTTCCCATAACCCTGATCAATAAGATCGCCGCCGGCGAGGTGATTGAGCGCCCGGCGTCTGCGGTCAAAGAGTTGGTCGAAAACGCTCTGGATGCCGGGGCGTCGAGGATCGACGTGGAGATCGAGGACGGCGGCAAGAAGTTGATCCGCGTGACCGATGACGGGGTGGGAATGGGAGCGGACGATCTCAAGCTGGCTTTCGAGAGCCACGCGACCAGCAAACTCAAGACCAGCGGTGATCTCGAACACATCACCACGATGGGGTTCCGGGGCGAGGCCCTGGCCAGCATCGGAGCGGTGTCCCACGCGACCATCATCTCGCGCCCGCGCGGCTCGGTGGAGGGCGGCATCGTCGAGGCGAACGGCGGGCAATGCTCCGGCCCGCGCGCCCAGGGCGCCCCGGAAGGCACCCGTGTGGAAATCGCCAACCTGTTCTTCAACATCCCGGCACGGCTTAAGTTTCTCAAACAGGCCGGCACGGAGTACGCCCATATCGTGGAGCTGATCTCGCGGGTGGCGCTGGTCAACCCGCAGGTGGCCTTCAAGCTGACCCACAACGGGCGCGAGACGCTGAACGTGAAGGCGACCGACGACCGTCGTCGGCGGCTGGCCGACCTGTATGACCGCCATCTGGCCGATGTGCTCCTGGAGGTCGATTCGGGCGATGGGCCGGTACGCGTGACGGGCTTTATCGCTCCGCCGATTCATTGCCGCTCCAACAGCAAAATGCAGCTTACCTATGTCAACAATCGGTTCGTGCGCGACCGCCGTATCGCCCACGCCATGGCCTCCGCCTACGAGGGGTTGTTGATGCGGGGGCGCTACCCGGTGGCTTTTCTTTTCATCGAGATCAACCCCAGCGAGGTGGATGTCAATGTGCATCCCACCAAGATCGAGGTGCGGTTCCATAACAGCCAGATGGTGTACAAGAGCGTGTTGAACGCGGTGCGAGAGCCGCTGAGAGGGGCGGACCTGACCCCGGTATTTGAGCAGCCGCCGCGTCCCAAGGCCCCCGCTTCCGAAGCCTTTACTTTCGGGCGGTCGTCGCCGGCGGCCCGGCCACGCCGTTCGGAGGTCGAGTTCCCAACCCCATTCGACCGGCCTGTTCATCGGCCTCGCGGCTCCGAGGCAGCCGATGCCGGACGTCGTGAAGAGCCGCCGCCCGCTCCGCCGGAGATGCACCACCGCACGGTGCATCAATATGCAAACCGCTATATCGTGGAAGAACGCGGGGACGGATTGGCGATCATCGATCAACATGCGTTGCACGAGCGGATTATCTTCGAGGCTATCCAGGGACGTTTGGAGACCGCGAAGCTCGAAAGCCAGCGCATGCTGATCCCGGCGGTGATCAACCTCGACGCGTCCGAGATCGCGGCTCTCCTGGCGGAGAAGGACACGCTGGCCGACTTGGGCATCGAGGTGTCGGAGTTCGGCAAAGGGGCCTTGTCGGTGAATGCCTTGCCCACCGTGCTGGGCAACTGCCAGCCGGAGGCCATTCTGCGGGATTTCCTGGGCGAATTGGATACCAGCGACAACACGCCGGTCAAAGCGCGTAAGCTGGCGATGGCCAAAATGATCGCCTGCAAAGCCGCAGTCAAGGCCGGTGAACGTTTGACCGATTCGGAAATGGCATCGCTGTTGGACAAGGCCGCCCGGATGCCCGACCGGGATACTTGTCCGCACGGGCGACCGACCTGTATCTTTCTGCCGTTTTCCGACCTCGAACGGCAGTTCAAACGGAAGTGAGGTGATTCAATGGTAAACGTGGCGGGAGTTCCGTTCGGTGGCTCGCAGTTGGCGTTGATTGCCGGCCCGTGTGTAATTGAGAGCACGGAGCTGGTGCTCGATGTGGCTCGTGAGCTGGCAAGTATCTGCGCCCGGCTGGAGGTGCCGTTTGTCTTCAAGGCATCCTTCGACAAGGCCAATCGGACGTCGGTCGAGTCGTTCCGTGGGCCGGGAATGAGCAAGGGGCTTGAGGTGTTGGCCCGGGTGAAAAGCGAGGTCGGCTGTCCCGTGTTGTCGGACATTCACGAGCCGTCCCAGGCCGCCCCCGCCGCCAAGGTGCTCGACATCCTCCAGATTCCCGCGTTCCTCTGCCGCCAGACCGATCTGCTGGTGGCCGCCGGAGAGACCGGCCGGGCCGTCAACGTGAAGAAGGGCCAGTTTCTCGCGCCCTGGGATATGGCCAACGCGGTGCGCAAGTTGGAAAGCACCGGAAACCGATCCATTCTTTTGACCGAACGCGGGACGACCTTTGGTTACAATAATCTGGTTGTCGACATGCGATCCATCCCCGCGATGAAAGCCCTGGGCTATCCCGTGGTGTTTGACGGCACGCATAGCGTGCAGTTGCCGGGCGGGCAGGGGACCGCTTCGGGCGGGCAGCGCGAGATGGTGCCCACGCTGGTGAACGCTGCGGTGGCGGCAGGGGCCGAGGCCCTGTTCCTCGAAGTGCATCCGGACCCGGACCAGGGGTTATGCGATGCGGCCAATATGCTGCGGCTGGGTGATGTGGCTTCGGTGTTGGCCGTGGCCAAACGTATTCATAGCACCTTGGGAGGGCCGGGGCAATGACCCACACCTGGCCGAAAACGGCGCTGATCTCTGATGTACATGCGAACCTCGAAGCCCTTCTGGCGGTGCTCGCGGATATCGAAACGCGAGATTGCGAGCGTATCTTCTGCCTCGGCGACGCCATCAATTACGGCCCCGACCCGGTGCGCGTGCTGGAACTCGTGGAACGGTTGGACCTGATGCTGATGGGCAATCACGAGGAGGCCGTGCTTCACGAGCCGATTGGGTTCAACCCGCAGGCCGCCCAGGCGGCGGAGTGGACGCGGTCGGTGCTGTTGCCCGGCGTGCTCGGCGGGCAAGGCAAGCGAAAGCATTGGGCGTTTATTGAGCAGCGCCCCTATCGCCACGAAGAGGATGACGTCCTGCTGGTGCATGCCTCGCCGCGTGAGCCGACCAGCGAGTACCTCCTCCCGCGCGACGGCGACCGGCTGATGGGGGAACCGACAGAGAAGCTGGCGGCCAATTTCCAGCTTATCAAGCATCTGTGCTTTGTCGGTCATACGCACATCCCCGGTGTCTTCACCGAGACCTCGGAATTTGCGTCGCCCAGTGAACTGGAGTCCGAATATCGGGTGGAGTCGGGAACGAAGGCGATCATCAACGTGGGCAGCACCGGGCAGCCGCGGGATCATATCAATCAGGCGTGCTACGTGACCTATGACGGCGAGGTGGTGGCGTTCCATCGCGTACCCTACGACGTAGAAACCACCTGCCGCAAGATCAAGGCGATCAAGGGCCTGCCGGACCGAGGCGGCGAGCGGTTGTTGCTGGGTGAATAGGGCGACGCCATGTGCGGGTTGCCGATTTGAAGGGGAGCGGGTATAATTTGCCTATCTTTTGGCCGTGTCACTTATTGAGGACTTGAGGATGAACGCAGATTCGTTGAATTTCCTGAAGAGCATTATCGAAGCGCCAAGCCCGTCGGGCTTCGAGCAGCCCGTGCGGCGGATTATCGACAAGCGGATGTCGGCCTATTGCGACGAAGTACGCCACGACGTGATGGGCAACGTCATCGGCGTGCTGAACCCGAAGGCCGAAACGCGCGTGATGCTGGCCGGGCACTGCGATGAAATCGGCATGATGATCACTCATATCAACGACAAGGGTTTCCTGTCCTTTGGCGGCGTTGGAGGAATGGAGCCGTTGGTGTTGCTGGCGCGGTCGGTGACCATCCACAACGAACGGGGCCCGGTGACCGGCGTGGTCGGGCGGCTGCCCATCCACCTGCTGGCTCAGGAAAAGGATGCCGTGAATAAAGGCCCGAAGATGCACGAGATGTGGATCGACATCGGTGCCGCCAACAAGAAGGATGCCGAGAAAGTCGTGGCGGTGGGCGATTATGTCACGTTGGATGCGGCGTTCCATCACCTGCGCAACGATATGGTGGCGGGGCGGGGCATGGACGACCGCGTCGGGGCTTTTGCGGTGGCAGAGGCGATGCGGTTGCTCGCGGCCAAAAAGCAGGACCTCAAGGTCGCGGTGTACGGAGTGGCCACCACCCAGGAAGAGTTGGGGCTTCGCGGTTCACGCACCAGCGCCTACGGCATCGACCCGCATGCTGGCATCGCGGTGGACGTCGGCTTTGCATCCGATTACCCGTCGATGAACAAGAGCATTGTCGGGGATACCTCGCTGGGCAAAGGGGTGATTATTGCCAAAGGCCCGAACATCAACCCGGTGCTGGGCGAGATGCTGCTGGCGACGGCGAAGCGGAAGAAGATCGCATACCAGATTGAGCCGGCACCGCGGGCCACGGGCACCGATGCGAACGCGATGCAGATGACGCGCTCCGGTGTGGCGACGGCCCTGCTGAGCGTTCCGAACCGCTATATGCACACGCCCGTCGAGGTGGTGTCGCTGAAGGATTTGGACGGCACCGCGAAGTTGATCGCAGAAACGCTCTTGGCGATGAAGAAGAGCCAGGATTTCACGCCCCCGCTGGCCTGAGCGAGGTCAGGAGGGCTGGCTGATTGAGGCCTCGGCCCCGTCGGCGGACGGGGCCGGGCGCAACAGGCATTCGCATTCCCAGGCCAGATGGGTCAAGGCACAGTCTGCATCGCATACGGTTTCAGGCTGACCCAAAGGCTCCTGCAACGCTTGGGCGACTTTGCGAATCAGGGCGAGTGTTGAATCATTCAGGGAAATCCGCCCTGATTTAACGGCAAGGGCCACCCGTTCCAAGGAAGCCCCCAGTTCACTTATCTTCGGGAAGCCATACATCGACCCAGCCCCGTGTAAGCTGTGTGCAATGCGGTAGATAGAGTCCATTTGATCAATAGGATGGGTGTGGGGCTGCAAGCCAGCCACGTATCCCGCCAGTTCGCTCCCCATCTGGCCGACTTTTTCACTAAACAGTTTCTTAAGCTTTGTTTTGCTTTGTTCGGTCAATGTTCTCCCCCGCGCCGAAAATAAAGAACCACACGGACACGACGTCCGTGCATTATCGCCATCAAAGGCTAATGCTATATTTGCAAATATCGTGCCCAAGGGGCATATGTTTTCATAACTTTTTTTGTTCTATGCGTAATTATCTCAATCACAATGAGTTGTGCCAGATGAAACAACTC
>CAZBCO010000262.1:0-4372 GCA_964490295.1 uncultured Planctomycetota bacterium | reverse complement strand
CAGGGCCAACACCATCGCCACCGGGAACCACCCTCTTCGAACAAACCACTTCATACCCACATTCCTCGCTTGAAAGCCGGGACCGAGGGCCGCCCGCCGCCTTCCCGCGGACGCCATAGAACCTATTCATCTATTATATCGCCGGGATGAACTCAAGCAAGAACCCGCCACACCGCAAACGGACGCCCGGAAAGAAAACCACGCCACCGCAAACTACCCTGTACCCTTCCCGTTCGGTTCAGGGTATGATAAAGGCCGTCGCGTTCTAAGGAGTGTGGCGTGAAGGCAGCAGTCATCGTAGCTCATCCGGATGACGAGGTCATCTGGTGCGGCGGGTTGATCCTTCGCCATCCGGAGTGGCAGTGGACGGTGTTGTCGCTGTGCCGGGCGGATGACGCGGACCGCGCCCCGAAGTTCCGGCGCGTCTGCCGCGCCTTGGGGGCACAGGGCCTCATCTCGAATCTGGACGACAGCCCCGAACTGCGAGCCATCGATGTGATGGCCGACCTCGGCGGGCGGGTGCTCGACCTGTTGCCGCCCACGCGATGGGACCTGTGCCTGACACACGGGGCCAACGGAGAATACGGACACGAGCGGCATCGGCAAGCACACCAGGCGGTGACGGCTCTGGCCCGGAACGGGCGGCTGGCGGCGGACCGCCTGTGGGCCTTCGCCTATCACTGCGAGGCCGAGACCGGCACCTGCCGACCGGGGGCGAACGCCGACCTCACCGTGGCTCTGTCCCCCGAACAACTGACCCGAAAAAAAACACTGGTGCGCGATGAATACGGCTATCCTGAAGAGGGGTTCGAGGTGCGGGCCTGCACCTCGCCCGAAGCGTTCACGGTCATTCGCCGGAGCGATAAGGAGTTGGCTCTATGAAGGTGCTGGTGCTGTATGACTATCCGCCGAGTCCCGGCGGGCTGGCGACGCAGGGCGACCTGCTGCGCGAGGGGCTGGAGAAGATCGGCGTGGAGACCCGCCCGGCTCCCTTCGAAGGCCCCCAGGAAAAGGAATGGTACTACCGGTGGTTCAAGCCCGACGTGGTGGTCGGCATCGGCTGGTGGGGCCATACGCCGGACATTGTGCTGCACCCGGTGCGCTTCGGCCTGCCGACGGTGCCCTGGCTGGTGGCCGACGGCTTCGTGGCCAACTACCACGAGGTGCTCAGCTCGCTGCCGTTGATGTTGGCGACCAGCCAATGGGTGAAAGAGACTTACCGGCGCGACGGCGTGAACGTCGAGAAGATGAAGGTGGTGCCCATCGGTTGCGATACCGACGTCTTCCGGCCGCGCCCCAGGAGCGACCCGCGCGTCAAGGCGGTCCGCGATTCGCTGGGGATCGCGCCCGATGAGAAGATGATCCTGACCATCGGCGGCGACGCGGCCAGCAAGGGCGCCCAGGAGGTGATGCAGGCCCTGGCGATCATCAGCCAGGACTGCCCGCGATGGAAATACGTCTGCAAGGTCTGGCCGCAGAGCCGTACCACGACCCAGATGCGGCAGGACACCGACCTGATCCGACAACTGGGGCTTGGGGACCGGGTGATTTTCTCCAGCGGGCGGTTCAGCCGCAAGTTTGTGCCCTACCTGATGAACGCCTGCGACATCTACGCCGCCCCCAGCCGCCTGGAGGGCTACGGGATGCCGATGATCGAGGCCCAAGCCTGCGAGAAGCCGGTGATCAGCGTCGCGGCGATGGGCATGCTCGACACCATTGTCCACGGGCATACCGGCCTGCTCGCCCGGGTGGCGCAGGAGATCACCATCTCCGAGGCCAAGCTCACCGCCGACATGGGCTACGCTCGCTCCAAGGCGATCGTCTTTCCCGAACCCAAAAAGGTCGCCATTCGCGCCGACGTCCACGACCTGGCCCAATACCTCAGGCGCCTGCTCAACGAGGACGACACCTGCAAGAACATGGGAGTGGAAGGCCGACGGAACGTGATCGAGCATTTCCACTACATCGACGTGGCCGAGCGCATCGCAAACGACCTGTCCGATACCTTCGGACTCCAGTTCCCTTAGGAGAGCCTGGCATGACCGAGCTTCCCCGCCTCTGTATGAAGGACCTTCGATCGACGCCCGCCGTGGGCCGTGCGGCTCGAGCCGCACGCCAGATTCTGCTGAACAACAACGTCGGCCCCTGCGACGGCCTGCCGCGCACCGCGGCCTGGGGCTATCCCGAGCCGTACACACGCGACATGATGATTGTCGCCCTGGCGACCACGATGTTGCAGGACCGCGACCTGATGCGCGGCACGAGGCTGACCCTCGAAGCCCTGGCCTCGAACCAATCGGAACTCGGCCACATCCCCTCCTACGCTCAGGACGGCGATAACCGCGGCGCGTCCGACACCACGCCGCTGTATCTCCTCGGGCTGGCCGCCTACCGCCGTGCGTCGGGCCGCACCCGCTGGCTCGAATCCTCGGCTCGCACCGCGCTCACCTGGCTGGCCTACCAAAGCCCCGACGACAAGGTGGTGCTCGACCAACAGCCCACCACCGACTGGCGCGACGAGCAATGGGTGCCGGGTTTTCCGCTGTTCCTCAACGTCCTGCTCTACGCCGCGCTGCGCCTCTACGACCAGCACGACCGGGCGAATATCCTCTACGACATTATGAACTCCAGCGCGATGGAATCGTTCGGCCCGGAACGCCATCAAGGCCTGGTGGTGCCGGACCAACCGTTTTACGCGCTGTGGACGTTCAAGAGCTACGGTTCGATGCGGTTCGATCTGATCGGCAACTCTCTGGCCATCCTCACCGGCGTGGCCCCGCCCGACCGCGCACGGTCCATCCTCGAATACGTCGAGCGCAACATTGATCTGATGCGACAGACGGGCCAACTGGTGCTGGAAAGCCCGCCCTGCCTGTTCCCCTACATCGGCCCCTACGACCGCGACTGGCAGCCTCGGTACGAGATTCATTGCCAGCCCGGCCACTACCACAACGGCGGTGTCTGGCCGTTCACCGTCGGCTTCTACATCGCCGCCCTGGTGGCCGTCGGCTGGATGGACCGCGCCCGCGACCGCCTCAAGCACCTCACCCGGCTGGTCAAGCCCGCGGTGAATCCCGAGCTGGACTACGGCTTCAACGAATGGTTCGACGCCCGCAGCGGGCTGCCCAAGGGCAACGACTGGCAATCCTGGTCGGCGTCGATGTACCTCTACGCCGCCGGATGCGTGGCCACCGGCACCACGCCCCTGTTTGACGAATGCCGGGCGACCTCGCCCCACTGGGCCGAGCCCGAAGCCGCCCCGGCGAAATGACAGCCACGCGGCGCGGGCTTGCAGGCGGGGCTTCGTCAAGGTACTCTATTGGCGGAGTCTGGTTCTTGCGGTCCGGTTGGAGTTTTTGACGATGCGAATCTTGTTTGTCGGCAACAGCCACACCTATGCGAACGCCCTCCCGCTTCTGGTAAGCGAGCTATTCAACCACGCGGAGGGCGCGGGGGCGTGCGAGGCGTTCTCTGTCACCGTCGGCGGCCGGTCGCTCGAATGGCATGCCGCCGAGCCTGGCTCGAAGCAGATGATCGGCTATCACGACTGGGACTATGTGGTGCTTCAGCAGCAGACACACCCGTTCCCCGGGGCGGATGCTCTGGCCGAGGCTTACGAGCAGTTGAAGCCGCACCTGAAGCGGAGCGGGGCCGAGACGCTGCTGTATGTGACCTGGTCGCAACAGGGCCGGCCCGAAGATCAGGCGGAGATTGACGAGGCTTTCGAGCGGCTGGCTGCGGCTCAGCATCTGCGGCTCGCGCCGGTCTCCAGGGCGTGGCACCGGGCGCTGGCCGAGGTGCCGGACGCCGAGCTGTACGCCGCCGACGGGGGCCACGCCGCCCCGGCCGGCTCGTACCTGGCGGCCTGCGTGTTCTTCGCCGTGCTCACCGGCCGGTCGCCCGAAGGCTCGCCGGCCCGCATCACGGTGCGCGGGGATGTGCTGGTGGACCTGCCGCCGGGGGTGGCAGCGGCGTTGCAACGCGTCGCCGCATGGGCGGTGTTGGACAACGGGTAAAAGAAGGCGGGATGGGCTATGGGGCTGTCTGGGGCATCACGGTGTCAATGGGGACGATATGGCCGGCGGCTTATCAGGCTGCGGGCGGGGTTTCTGGCGGAGGAAAAGTCATGCTAAAGCATAGGGAATGGACGCCAAAAGAGCTTATCGTGGTGTTGTGCTGCCTTCTCGTGGTGTTGGGGTTCTGGATTTCGTGGCGGCAACTCAGCCACCCCAGAGACTATGGCTCTGGCCGTATGCGTTGCCAAAGTAACCTATATCAGCTCGCCCGCGCAGTAGTCATGTACAAGGACACGCTGGGAAGAAACCAATTCTTCCCGATGCCGGCCAAGCAGTTCCGTGGCGACGAGTGGCTG
>CAZBCO010000261.1:0-2920 GCA_964490295.1 uncultured Planctomycetota bacterium | reverse complement strand
CCGGGACCGACGTCGCGATGGAGTCCGCCGACATCGTCCTCGTGCGGTCCGACCCGCGTGACGTCACCGCCATCGTCGGCCTATCCCGGAAGACGTACCGTAAGATGGTGCAGAACCTGTGGTGGGCGGCCGGGTACAACATTATCGCGATCCCGCTCGCCGCGGGTGCGCTCGCCTGGGCGGGCGTTCTACTCTCACCCGCCGTCGGTGCCGTCGTCATGTCGGCCTCGACGATCATCGTCGCCGTCAATGCCCGCCTGCTTGACGCGGCATCCGGATCGGACTGACGCCGGTCGGCAAGGACTACCCCTCTTGAAAACTCCTGCGACCAACATATTGCTGGACTTGCGGCAGCATGTAAGCCTGGCCCGCATCATCGGTAAAACCGAGCGGCGACGAGCGACCGTTCCCATCGGATTACTTGAGTCGGATGCGGCCTTGCTTCGCATTCTGCCCCTGACGTGCGGTGTATTTGTAGTGCCAGGTGAACTTCCGGTGCGGCGAGATATCGAAGGTAAACTCGACGGTCTGGAAGTCGTGCCATCTCGGCATCTATGTTGAGCTGGACACTGTCCCTCGACGGGATGGTCGCCAAGTCCACGTTTTTCGCCCAGATCGGAGCTGTAAAAACCAAGCCTAACAGAAGCATCGCAAGAGATATTCTGGCTTTCATCGGTAACCTCCTTACCACTCGTTCCGGAGGAAGAGGCGAACAGTGACGACCACCGGCTCGACCTTGGCCTCACCCTGGGGGGCGGCGGGAAGCGGGACGTGGAACACGACGGTCTTCGCGTCCTTCCGCTCGATTTGCGCCTCGCCGAGGCTTGTGCCTCGGCGCTCGATCTCCCACTCCGCGTCACGCCCCTTGGCCCCGCAGAGCTCGTTGCGCAGGCGATTCATGTCCTCCACGATATCCAGCGTCAGGGCATCCTTCTTGAAGTTCTCCATGGTGTATTCCAACTGGATTTCCTGATGGTATAGGTTGCCGTGGACCGGGTGCCGGACGTTGTTCGTCACCTTGCGCTTGACCACGACATCCCGCGCGAGGCCGAGGTAGAGCTTCATCTGGTCGTCGATGGGTGTGAACTGCCCCCAGTCCTTGCCGATGAATACCTCGCCACCGCGCCCGTCCTTCTGGAAGATGCGCACCTTGCCGAACTGGAGCGGGAAGGCTCCGAGGTTGTGCTTCGCATCATTGGTCAGAACGTAGCGCATCTCAACGTAGCGCTGCTCCGGCTGGTCGGGAACCGTCGGGCAGGCCCACCAGTCGAAAGTATAGCTCTTCTTGATGGGAATGTCGGAGAACTTCCACGTCGGCATCTGCTTGGCCTCTTGCAGGCCGATCTCGGGGTGAAAATAGTTGCCGAAGCCCGCCCAGACACCCGACGTGCCGAACGTCTCGCCCGACAGGTTATCGAGCCGCAAGTATTTCCGGAGCGTCAGCGTCGATTCATCATGCTCGGCCACCGCCCGGTAGCTGAACGAACGCCGCGGTTCGCCATCAGATAGCTAATGCAGATGCGCGCCGCGACCGGCTGCTCGGTGTAAACGTCCCACACCAAGGCGTTCTCGCCCGGCGGACAGGCCACGTGAATCACACGGATGGTCTCCACCTTGCCGTCGGGCCGCACCAGCGACGCCGGGTCACTCTCCACCTTGTCGCGCAGCGGCATCGCCACCACCCGGAACTGAATCGTACCCTTGTCGATGGCCACGTTCGACCAGGAGAAGTCGATCCGGTTCTCGCCCTTGAGCAGCGTGACGATCCGCTCCTCCTCCACCAGCTTCGCGTCCGCGTTATCGAGATGAATCTCGACCCGCTCCCGCACCGGCAGCGTCACCAACTTAACCCGCACGAACGCCGGTGTCGCCGGCACCAGCACGGCCGCCGCCACCGGGATAAGACGTCCACCCTGGCGACGATAGGACATTTTTACTTTGCTGGAAATAGAACCTTTTCATGTTGCGTTGACAGCCCCTTGTACAGGCGTTCCGGCCCCGCCGGGGCCGGTTGCGGCTCACGCACTCTGACCGTTCGTATGGTCGGCCACGTCACGGATGATCTGGTCGATATCTTGGGTGGCCTCGAAGCCGATGAGGTTCTTAATCCGCGTGATGTCCGGCTGGCGGGTGTGCATGTCCTCGAAGCCGGGGGCATAGGCCTCGGCATAGGGAATATGCCGAATCTCAGAGGTGCTGCCGGTGATCTGCTTGATCTTCTCGGCCAGGGCGTTAATACTCAGGCCGACGTTGCTGCCGATGTTAAAAATGCGGCCCGCCGCGTCCGGATGGCAGACCATCTTCACCACCGCCGCCACCACATCCTTGACATGACAGAAGCACCGCACCTGGGTGCCGTCGCCGTAAACGGTTATCGGCTCATTCCGGAGCGCCTGGCCGACGAACCGGGGCACGACCATGCCGTACTGGCCGGTCTGGCGCGGGCCGACGGTATTGAAGAACCGCCCCACCGTAATCGGCAAGCCCTTCTCGTTATGGTAGGCGATGGCCAGAAATTCGTCGATGGCCTTGGAGCAGGCGTAGCACCAGCGGCTGCGCGTGGGCGACCCGAAGACCATATCGGCGTCCTCCTGGAACGGCACCGCTTCGTTCTTGCCGTAGACCTCGGAGGTCGAGGCCAGAAAGACGGGCGTGCCATAGCGGGAGGCGGTCTTGAGCACCACCTCGGTGCCTTGGATATTGGTCTCAATGGTGCCCACCGGGTCGGTGACAATCAGCTCGACACCCACCGCCGCCGCCAGGTGGAAAATCTGGTCGGCGTTGGCCGCGAAGCGATCGAACACGGTCTCGTGGGTCACGCTTTCGACCACCAGCCGGAACCGGGGGGTGGCGCGCAGGTGGGCCACGTTCTCCAGCCGCCCGGTGGACAGGTTGTCGATGGCCACCACCTCGTGGCCCT
>CAZBCO010000260.1:0-2810 GCA_964490295.1 uncultured Planctomycetota bacterium | reverse complement strand
TTGCGAAGACCAACCACACCCTGCCGCTGCCCACGCGGATGATGATGGGCGTCAACACCTTACGTCAAAATTACTGGCATGTGGGCCTGCTGCTGCTGGTCGGGATGATCGCCGGGCTGTTTTTTTATGTACGCACCCCGCCGCGACGTCCGACCTGTCGGGAGTCACGGCGATGTCCGATATGCTCGTCACGAGCAAGCCGGCCACCGACGAAATCGCCGCCGACGCTTCGGCAGAGTCGAACGCTTCGGAACCCTCGCAAACGGACCACTCGGCATCGGAAGCCCCCACCGTTCGCGGGCTGCGGGGTGGCCGTTCGCTGTTGGGCATGGACATCGGCCGCCGCACCCTCAAGCTGGTTCATCTCCAGCATACCGGTGCGGGGCTGCGTATTCACGGAGCAGCCGAGGTGGCCTTGCCGCTAACCTCGAACCCGGAACGTGCGGGTGTCGTGAACCAGGCGGTGCGCGACTTCATCCGCTCCGCCCGCCCGAAAATACGCCACGCCTGCTGTGCGCTCTCCGGCGAGGGCGTGGCGACACTCTGCTGCTCCATGCCCAAGATGTCCCAGGGCGAGCTGCACGAGGCGACGCGATGGAAGACCGCCGAAGTCAGCTCGGTGAACGCGGAAACCTCGGTTCACGGGTTCTATGTGCTCGACCCGGACGCACCGGGTTCCAAGCACGACATCGTCACCGCCGCCGTGCCGCACGACGTGCGCCAGGTGGACACGCTGTTCCCGAACGACAACCCGCGGCTCTCGACGCTGGTGACCGGCCCCATCGCCACGGAAGACGTGCTCGTCACCGCGTTGCGGGCCAAGAACCCTGGCAGCGTGGGCGTGCTGGATATTGGCACCGGCAGTGCGACCTTGTCGGTGATCGGGCCGAACGGCCTTGAATTCACGCGCGAATTGCCCGTTGGAGGCGACAACGTCACCGCCGCCCTGACCGGCAAACTGCCCCTGCAAAGCGGGGCGGTGGAGATCTCCCGCCAAGCGGCGGAAGCGGTCAAGCGCCACTATCAAATCGGCCAGAGCGATGACGTCAGCGTGGCCGACGTGGTGGTGCCCTCCGCACGGGTGCTGAGCGCCATCCGTCCGGTCCTCGAACGCCTGAGCTCCGAGATTGTGCGCTCGCTCCAGTTCTATGCCCAGAGCCACGGGCTGAAAAAAGTCCGCACCCTGTACCTGTGCGGCGGCGGCTCGCAGCTGGCGGGGCTGCCGGAATACCTGGCCCACGAAGCCCGCCTGACGGTTGAGGTGCTGGACCCCTGGAAGCTGCTGGGGGCCGACGTCGCTCCCGATGTGCAGGTGAATCGTTCGCTCTTCACCCCGGCCACCAGGGCGGCCCTTCATAACCCGTCGCGCATCAACCTGCTGCCCGCGCACGTGCGCACCCGGCACACCGTGTCGCTGATCCGCGCCGGGTCGCTGGTGTTCAGCTCGGTACTTCTTCTGGCTCTGATCGGCTTCACGGTCACCACGGCTCGGCAGAACGCCAAGCTGGGTGCGGTGCTGGAGGCCAAGGAGAAGAGCACGGCGCCGATGGAGCGGCTGGCCGCGCTGGTGGATGAATCGCATCAAATTAAGGCCGAGTTGGACCGCCGGGTCGCGATTCAACAGTCGCTGGGCGTGGGGCGTCCGATGTACGCCGCCATCCTGCGGGAACTCAGCCAGATTATGCCCGAAGGCACCTATCTCAAGAATCTGTCGTTCTCGATGGACCAGGGCGTGCGCAAGGCCCAACTGGAGGTGGATATCTACGCGATGCCCAACGCCAGCTCGGTCCGACTCAAACAGGGGCTGATTACCGCCCTGGAGGATTCGCCGTTCTTCGTCAACGTCAGCTTTGCCCCGCGCCGGGAGCGTGAAAAGACAGACGACCGCAGGCCCGACGAAGCCTTGACGCTCACCAGCCAAGTACTCGGATTTCCGGGAGACTGAACCAATGAAAATGGGAAACAAAGGCCAACTGGCCCTGCTCATCGGCGTACAATGCACCGTGTTGGTTCTGGTTTATCTGTTCGCCTACCAGCCCAGTGCCCGCTTGATCGCCGAGAACGAGCGCAAACTCGACGAGCTTTCGGTCAAGCAGGCGGAGCTGCGGAAGCAGCTTGAGGCCAACCCGGCCCCGGCCAACGATATCGCCCATCATCAGGCAGAGATTCGCCGCCTGGAAAACCGAATTCCGCCCGAATCGCGCGTCAGTTGGCTCTCCGCCCGCATTGCCGAGGCGATGCACACCCATCGCATCGACCTGCGCTCGGCCAGTGACTGGCGGGAAGGAAGCCAGCGCCCGCCGGTGCCCGCCCTCAAGGGCCTGCAAAGGAACTTGACGGTGCGCTGCACCGCCGAAGACCTTCAGGCCTTTCTGGAGCACATCAATAAGCTGCCCTTTGTAGTCATCGTCGAGAGCCTCAGCGTCACCCGCGATGCAAAATGGGGCACCGTGTCCGCCAATATCAGTCTGGCGACGTTCGTACTCCGGGCGCAGCCCAGCGCCCCCAGAAGCGAGGTAACCTCATCGTGAACGCTCGCGAAAAGAAAATGGCCAAGATGCTGGGAGTGCTTGGGCCGGTGTTTCTGCTGGCTCTGTGGTACGGATACAGCACCATCCAGGCGACCCGTGCTCGCCGGGCCGCTCGCATAAAGCGCGCCCAGGAGAAGCAAGAGCAGGCCGCCAACCACCCCGCCACACCGCAGCCGCCCGCCGCCGGAGCCTCGGCCCAGGCCGCCCCGGCCAGGCCGTCCGCACCACAAGCCCAACAGACCCCGGCCAAGACATCTTTCTCCGGCATCTATATCACGG
>CAZBCO010000259.1:0-3530 GCA_964490295.1 uncultured Planctomycetota bacterium | reverse complement strand
CCCCGCCCCCATGCTCCCTTCGTGCTCTTCGTGGTAGAGAAATCCGCTGCGTCGTGCCGTTGTGGTCATGAAGCACCATCCACAGGTTGCACCGATGGGCACCGATGGAAATCGGCGTCCCTCGGCGTCCAATGGCTTTCTTCCTTCACGGGCAAGGCACTGGTGCGACTTTTCAGAAATTCGGCTCGTTTATTTTTGGTGCCGGGCGGAGCTTTTGGTATGATCCATGTGGGCGTGTTAGTTGAAACCCGAACGGAGAAGGAGCAGCAATGATCGGGAAGTCAATGGAAGCATTGAACTGTCGGAACGTTTGCCAGATCGGGATCGTGGTCGAGGACATCGAGCGTTCGGCTCGCCTGTGGGCCGATCTGCTGGGCATCGAAACGCCGTCGTGGCGGCTGACCGGCCCGGAGTCGGAGATGCACACCCGCTATCACGGCTCCCCCACCGAGGGCCGGGCCAAGCTCGCTTTCATCGCGATGGAGAACCTCAGCATCGAGCTGATTCAGCCGGTGGGCGGGCCGAGCACCTGGCAGGAATACCTCGATGAGCACGGCGAGGGCGTGCATCATATCGCGTTCCGCGTTCAAGACACCGACGAACATCTGGCGATGCTGGCGGAGAAGGGCCTGCCGCTGGCGCAGAGCGGCGACTATGCGACCGGGCGCTACAGCTATATCGACAGCGGCAAGAAGTTGGGCGTGCTCCTGGAACTGCTTGAGAACCTCGGCGAGAAGCGCTGAAGGTCGGCGCGTTTTTCTGAAGAGGAGGCGTGATGTCGGAACCGGTGGGGCGGCGTGTGCTGCTGGGTCGTGTGGTGATGACCGTGCTGGTGCTGGCCCTGCTGGCGGGGGGCGGCGTGCTCGGCTATCGAAACTACGTCGAGGAGTTTTTACAGGACTATTGCCGGGACTATCTCCGGGCGCTGGAGAAGGGCGACCTGGACAAGGCGTATCGAGAGGTGGGCGACGCATGGCGAACGGCCCAGCCGCAAGAGGCGTTCGAGGCGTTTCACCGGCGGCTGACCGACGCGCTGGGGCCGCTGCGCGGTGTGACGTTCATCCGAGCGACCCTGGACGATTCGGAGCGGGCGAATCTGAGGGCGGAGGTCGTGTTTGCGGCGCAGTTTGAGCGGGGTGAGGCGACTCTCACCCTGGCGCTCCACCGGGAAGCGGTGACGGTCGAGAAGGAGTCCTATGGCGAGGAGGTGGTGATCGACGCCGAGGACTGGTTCTTGAAGCACGCCGTTTTCGAGTCGAAGCATCTGCCGGGAGCGTCGGGGCGCCTGGTGGCCGGGGCTTTGGATTCGGCCCGGCCGTAGCGGGGGAGGTGCCGCGGCATCTGGGCGGGGGCCTGCAAAAATATCACAGAAAAAAGATAGGTTTTGTTTGACACCAGCGGATAATGTGGTATTATAATACCAGAATAACTCATGGAGGCTGTCCGATGTCGAATGTCCTTAAAATGTCGAACGCGGTGGCGATGGCTATCCACGCGATGGTCCTGCTCGCGGACCGGCCCGGACAACTGATGTCCACCCACGAGATTGCCGTCATCCTCGATGTGTCCGAAGCGCACCTCTCCAAGGTGCTCCAGCGGCTCACCAAGTCGAACCTGCTGGTCGCCACGCGAGGCCCCAAGGGCGGCTTCGGCCTGGCCCCCGGCATGGAAGAGGCCTCCTTGCTCCAGGTTTACGAGGTGGTCGAGGGGCCGCTGGCCTCCGACAACTGCATCCTCAGCTCCCCGATCTGCGGCGGCAAGCATTGCGTGTTCGGCGACCTGTTGGTGCGGCTCAACCGCGAGGTGCGCGACTACCTGGGCAACACTCGGCTGAAAGATGTGACCGAAGTATGTCGGAGTATCACATGAGCACGAAGCGACGCATTGTGACCATCGACGAGGCGAAGTGCAACGGCTGCGGCCAGTGCGTCCCGGCCTGCCACGAGGGCGCCTTGCAGATCATCGACGGCAAGGCCCGGCTGGTCAGTGAGGTCTATTGCGACGGTCTGGGCGATTGCCTGGGCACCTGCCCGCAGGACGCGATTACCATCGTGGAGCGTGAGGCGGATGCGTTCGACCCGCAGGCCGTGGAGGAGCACCTGGCCGAGTCGGAGCGCCCGGTGAGCGGCGGCTGCCCGTCGAGCGGCTGCCCCGGTTCCGCGTTGCGATCGATGGCGCCCGATAACGCGCCCTCCGAGACGGTCGGCGAGGTGCCGCCCTCGCAGCTCGGCCACTGGCCGCTGCAATTGAAGCTGGTGCCGCCCTTCGCTCCGTTCTTGAAGCACGCCGACATTCTGGTCTGCGCCGACTGTGTCGCGTTCGCCGTGCCCGATTTCCACGAACGCTACGTGGCGGGCCACGCCGTGCTGGTCGGCTGCCCCAAGCTCGATGACCTGGCGTACTATCGCCAGAAGCTCGAATCGATTTTTCAGGAGGCGGAGCCGAAGAGCATCACCGTGCTGCGGATGGAGGTGCCCTGCTGTGCGGGCATCGCCGCCGCGGCCGTGGAGGCCCGTAACGCGGTAGCGAGCGAGACGCCCATCGAAGTCCACGTCATCGGGGTGCAAGGCTCCATCCGGCGCGAGGCCGGCCCCGACAACCACAACGCCCAATAGAGGAGGATGACTGCTATGCTGAAGCCGCGTGAAATCGTCAAGGATGTCTGGTGGATGGGGTCGGTGGACTGGGATCGGAAGCTGTTCGACGCGCTGATCCCGCTGCCCGACGGCACCAGTTACAACTCGTACCTGGTACGCGGCGACGACAAGACCGCGCTGATCGACGCCGTCGACCCGGCGAAATCGTCCGACCTGCTCGATTGCCTCAGCACCGTCGATACGCTCGACTACGTGGTCGCCAACCACGCCGAACAGGACCACGCGGGCGAGCTGGGCACCGTGCTGGCCAAGTACCCCGACGCCGTGCTGCTCTGCACCCCCAAGTGCGAACCGCTGCTGGTCGATGAGCTGCATATCAGCCCGGAGCGTATCCAGACCGTGGCCGACGGCGACAGCGTGGACCTGGGCGGCAAGACGCTCCAGTTCCTCCACCTGCCCTGGGTGCATTGGCCGGAGACGATGGTCACTTACCTGCCCGAAGACAAGATGTTGTTCAGTTGCGACCTGTTCGGCTCGCACCTCGCCACCACCGACCTGTTCGTCAGCGACGAGCGGCGCGTGTACGAGCCGTCGAAGCGCTACTACGCCGAGATTATGATGCCGTTCCATAAGCTGATCCAGAAGCACCTGGAGAAGCTGGGCGGCTATGAGATTGCCACCATCTGCCCCAGCCACGGCCCGATCCACGCGCGGCCCGAATTCATCATCGACGCCTACCGCGACTGGTCCTCGGACACGCCGAAGAACCTGGTCGTGATCCCGTGGATTTCGATGCACGACAGCACGCGGCAGATGGTCGACCACCTCACTGCGGCGCTGGCCGAACGCGGCGTCTCGGTCGAGCGCTTCAACCTGGCTGAGGTCGACCTGGGGGCGCTGGCCACCGCGCTGGTGGATGCGGCGACGATTGTG
>CAZBCO010000258.1:0-8414 GCA_964490295.1 uncultured Planctomycetota bacterium | reverse complement strand
TTTAATAGACGTCGTCGGGGTTGAAGACCGGCTGGCCGATGATCTCGGTCTGGCCGGTTTCGGGGTGGAGCTGGGTGAAGTAGCAGGTGAAATAGCCCTTGTGGCAGGCGGCGACTTTCTGGTCGACGCGGATGACCAGCGACTTGCCTTCGCAGTCGATAAAGACAGACTTGACCGTCTGGGTGTGGCCGGAGGTCTGGCCCTTCTTCATCAGTTTGTTCTGCGAGCGGCGGAAGACCCAGACCTCGCCGGTTTCCAGCGTCTTCTCCAACGCGATGCGGTCGAGGTAGCAGAGGGTGAGCACCTGGCCGCCGGCATCGTCCACGATGATCGCGGGCATGTGGCCTTGGGGGTTGAACTGAAGTTGGTCGATCACGGTCATCGGGTCGCCTCCTTTCCGGGCTGATGGGGCGGCATTTTAGCGCGGCAGGTGGCATAATGCAACGCTTCCCGGCGGGAAAAGGGCAAGAAGTATCAGCCGTCCCGGATTTGCTATTGAAACCATCTTCGATTAAAATCAGGCTATCTCCGGCACGAGAGAAAACAAGGCGTGGGGATGGGATTTCGATAATGAGCAGGAGTAGTCGAATGACCTCAAGGCGGTGGGCGTTGTGGTTCGTGGTGTTGGCGGGGCTGACGGCGCGCCCGGCAACGCGCGTGTCCTCAGTGTCAAGCTCGATTACCATGGTAACGGAAACTTTCCATCTCAAGCACGTTAAGGAGTAGCCCCGACGATGGCCAAGCCCCGTGATTATGTCACCAAGCTCAACGGCTACGAAGGCCCCGTGGACCGCATCTCGCCGTATCATTTCTACATGCACACCTATTGGAACCTGCGCAAGCGATGGCGCGAAACGCTCTACGCCTGGACTCGCCGCGAGCCGTGCGATGCCACGGCCTCCGTCACGCCCGAAGAAACCATCGCGGGCAACCGCTACACGGTGACCGTCTCGGTCACGGTCGGCCCGACGCCGCTTGGGCCAGGCTCGCGCCTGGCCTGCTACTTTCCGCTCGGCTTCGGCGGAAAGGAGTGGAATCGGGCATTGATGCTCTTTCAAGGGCTTGACGGACAGACCGGTTATGGCTCGCGCATCATCGCCCGGACCGCGAAAGCGGGCGTTGACCTGCAAACCGTGGTGCATTCAACGGGCAGCGTGTTCACCTGTGTCGAAGCCATTGTTCGTTCCGGCGAGCTGACCGAGGGCGATGTCATCGACCTGGTCATCGGCGCCCCCTCCTGCAAGCTGCCGCTGGTCGGCGAAAACGCCAAGAGCTATCCGATGCGCGTGGCCATCGATTACGCGGGCGACGATACCTTCCGCCCCATCGTGCCCAACCCGACCCTCCGGAACGTCGGCACCACGGCGAAATATCTTCGCTGCTTCGCCCCGGCCACGCCCAAGCCCGGCGAACCGTTTGCGGTCCGGGTCGTCGCGGCGGACCTCGCCAACCACAACCCCGCGTACCGCTACAGCGGCCACGTCGTCCTGGAGGCGGCTCAGGGCCGTCTGGAGGGGGCGAGCGAGGCCGACATCCCCGAAGCCGCGCACGGCACCGCCCGCGTTGAGGGCGTGGTCGTGCCGGAGGGCGGCGTGGCCCGCATCTCGGCAATCGACCGGGCGAACGGCCTGATGGGCGCGGTCAACCCGATCTGCCCCGACGCCGCCCCCGAAGGCCTGTCGCTGTACTACGGCGAGATTCACAGCCACACCGAGCTGTCCGACGGCAGCGGCCTGCCGGAAGGCAGTTACCGCTGGGCACGCGATGTCGAGGGGCTGGACTTCTCGGCGCTGGCCGACCACTTCGAGGACGGCCAGAGCTACAACTACACGCTCGAAGACAAATGGCGCATCACCCAGGAGCAGGCCGAAGCGTTCAACGAACCGGGCCGGTTCGTCACCTTCCTCGGCTACGAGATCGGCACGGTGGAGGCGCATCGCAACGTCTATTTCTCCGACGGCGTGGGCCGGATGATCGTCGAAGGCCCAGGCGGCGAGATGGTGACGATGGACAACGTCTTTCAGAAGCTGGAGGGCACCGATTACATCCTCATCCCGCACGCCCCGAAGTTCCACGGCATCAACTGGCATCGCCCGCACGTGCCGGAACGCCAGCGGCTGGTCGAAATCTTCTCAACCTGGGGCGACTCCGAGGAGGGTGGGCCGCTGAGCGTCCGCCACGCGCTTGACCTCGGTTATCAGTTCGGCTTCACCGGCGGCACGGACAATCACGTGGCCGAGGCGGGCAACCCCGACATCGGCGGCATCACCGGCGTCTGGGCGCCGGAGCTGACCCGCCGGGCCATCTTCGATGCCCTGCTCGCGCGAAGCACCTTCGCGACCAACGGCCCGCGGATGATCCTGACCTTCGAGCTGAACGGCACGCGGATGGGCGGCGAGGTCGCCCTCGACGCAGACACGCCGCGCCAGCTCCGGGCACGGGCCATCACCGGCGAACCCATCGAGAGCATCGAGGTCATCCGCAACGGCGAGGTGGTGCACCGCATGCCCGGCACCGGCTCGGACACGACGCTGGAATGGGAGGACGCCGCCCCGCTGGCCGGGCTGCTGCCGGAGCGCGAGCTGACCGACCAGCGGTTCGCCTACTACTATATCCGCGTCACCACCGTCAACGATGCCCGAGGCTGGGCCAGCCCGGTGTGGGTGAGCGAGGCCTGAGCACCGCGCGGCAAGACGAAGACGCTCTTCGAAAACCGGGAAGCGTCCGAAACAACGGGATTGGATTCGAGCAGGCGGAATGTTACAATAACTCGGCTCGATTGGTTCCGGAAACTGGGTTGCTGATGAGGGGGCTTGAGAAATATGCAGGAACGGAAATGGCCTCGGCGTCTATTGAACACGGAGATCACCTTTGTCCGAGAGGGCGGCTTGCAGACGTCGGAGCCCTGCTCCGGGTGGGTCAAGAACGTCTCGGACGGTGGCGTGGTCTTCAGCACTCATGCCGATGTGCTGGATGGCTCGGTGGTCGACATGCGGGTGGTGCTCTTTGAGGGAACCCCCAGCCGGCAGATTCGCGGGCGCGTGGTCTGGACCCGCTCGACCGAAAGCGGGATGGACGTGGGCGTCCGCTTCATCAGTTGACCGCGCCGCTCTGACGGTCGGCACGCGGCTTCACCCCCGGCGGATCACCCCTTGACCGCCCCGAGCTGAATGCCCCGGACGAAGAAGCGCTGACAGAAGATGAACACCAGAATCATCGGAATGATCGAGAGCATCGCCCCGGCCATCAGCACCGGCCAGTCCGTGCGATACATCCCCTGAAAATCGGCCAGGCCCACGGGAAGCGTCTTCATCTCCATCGCATTGGTCATAATCAAGGGCCAGAGGAAGTTGCGCCACGAGCCCATGAAGGTAAAGACCGCGAGCGTGGCCAGCGCGGGCTTGGACAGGGGGAGGATGATCCAGCGGAACACCTGAAACCGGCTGCAACCGTCAATCATCGCGGCCTCATCGAGTTCCTTGGGAATCCCCAGGAAGAACTGCCGCAGCAGGAAGGTCCCGTAGGGGCTGAACAACATCGGAACGATGAGCACAAAATAGGAGTCGATGCCCAGCGGCACGCCCGCAAACCAGCGGCCCAGGAAGAACTGCTCGTCGGTGAACCAGGAGGTGCCGAACAGGGCATTGAGCACGACCGGGGCGCGGGTGAGAATCATAAACCGCGGCACCATCATCACCGCGCTGGGCACCATCATCGTGGCCAGATAGGCGAAGAACAGCACGTTCCGCCCCCGGAACCTGAGCCGGGCAAAGGCAAACCCGGCCAGTGAGCTGGTGACCAACTGCCCGAAGACCACGACGACCGCGATGAAGACGCTGTTCAGGAAGAAGCGCCCGAAGGGCACCTCGCGAAAGACCCGGGCGTAGTTGTGGAGCGTCGGCTGGCTCCCCGGCCAGAACGCGCTCTCGGGAACCCCGGGGGCCTTCAGCGATGTGCTGAGCATCCAGACCAGCGGCATCACCATCGAGGCGGCCAGTGCGATGAGCAGCAGGTAGAGCAGCGCGGTGGTGACCGGGCCGGATCGATTGCGAAGTTCACTCATTGTTGCCATCCTTCGGTCGCCGAACGGCCCCCGTAACGCCAGTTGAAGAGGGTCACCACAAACACCATGGCGAAAAGCACCCAGGCAATGGCACAGCCGTAGCCCATCAGCAGCCGCCCGGAATAGGCGGTGTTGAAGATGTAGTAGCTGAGGGTCGTGGTCGAGCCGGCCGGGCCGCCGCCGGTCATCATGTAGGCCGCGTTGAAGCCGCCCTGGAACCCGCCGATGATGCTCATCGTGAAGATGAAGAAGGTGGTCGGGGCCAGCGAGGGCCAGGTGATGTGCCAGAACTGCCGCCACGCCCCGGCGCCGTCCACCGAGGCCGCCTCGTAAAGCTGCGGCGGGATGTTCTGAAGCCCCGCCAGATAGATGATCATGTTGTTGCCGCCCGCCGCCGTCCAGACCCCCATCAACACCAGGGCAGGCTTCGCCCAAGCCGTCGAATTCAACCAGTCCGGCCCGCTCACCCCCACGCTCGCCAGCAGGGTGTTGATCACGCCGATATCGGCGTGGTACATCAGGCGCCAGACCATCAGCAGGGCAATCCCGGAACACATCGTCGGCAGATAATAGAGCGACCGAAAAAGGACAACGCCCTTGAGGTGCTTGTTGACCAGCACCGCCAGAAACAACGAGGCGGCCATGCTCAGGGGGATACCGAGCATCAGGAAAATGGTGTTATAGAGGTATTTCCAGAAGTACGGGTCGTTCGCCGCCCAGCCCTCCGGGGAGCGGTGGAAGCCCAGAAGCCGCACAAAGTTCGAGAACCCGATAAATCGCATCTCCGGGTTGAGCATCTCCCAGTTGGTGAAGGCCAATACCAGTGAGGCCGACAGCGGGATGGCCAGAAAGGCGAAGAAACCCAAGGCGTTGGGCGCGAGAAAGAGATAAGGAACCCAGCCTCGCTTGGGCCGCTTTTCAGGCATCATCGTGCCCTCCGTCGTATGCGGCGACCATAAACCACCGCCCCGGCAGCCGATAGCACCCCCAGCAAAGCCAGGGCCACATAGTCGCCCGGCCCTGCCGTGGCGGCCTCCTCGGCCAGGTAGCGGGCCACCTTCTGCTCCGTCAGGGCCATCGCCTCGGCCACCGTCTGCTTGCCCAGCAGCGTCGTCTCGTACTCCTGTCGAAAGAACTGGAAGATGTTGGCCCACTGCTCCGTCTTGGGATACACCCGAACGCGGGCGAATTCCGGCTCCAGCGACTGAAGCAGCACCTTCATATCAAACGGGGCCTCTTGGCGGGCGAAGGTGTCGTAGGCGGCGGAGCGGCGGGCGGGAATGTCGGCCCAGCCTCTGGAGAAGACCCGCATCGTCTCGGCGTCCGCCAGAAACTTGGCAAACTCCCAGGCCAACTCGCGGTGTGGGCTTTGTGCCCACACGCCAATGCCCATCCCCGCGTAGCGGGTCTGGCGTCCGGCAGGGCCTTTGGGCATCAGCGCGATATCCCAATCCAAACCGTGCTCCTCGCTCGCCCGCACATACTTCGGCAGGTTCCACGGCCCGGAGATGTCCATTGCCACGTGGCCGCGCTCAAACACATCCACGGCCATCGGGTCGGCGCCCACCAGATTCATGTGACGTGTGGTGACTTGCCAACGATTGCGTAAATTCGCGTAGAACGTCAACCCCGCGATTGTGGCCGGGTCGGTGAAATACATCGTCTCGCAGGCGTCATCGATAAACTTGCCGCCCGCCGACCAGACCCAGGAGCTGGGGTCGTAAGGCAGGCACCCCACCTGGGTCATGCGGCCCGAAGCATCGATCCGGGTCAAGCGCTTGGCCGCCGCGAGAAACTCCTCCCAGGTCCACTCCGCGTTCGGATAGGCCAGCCCGGCCTGGTCGAAGAGATCCTTGTTGTAGAACATGGCCATGGTCGACCCCTGGAAGGGCAGAGCATAGAGACCGTCGCGGTAGCTGTAGGCCTCGATGCCGGCGGGGAAGAAATCATCCAGGCCATAGCCGTCGCGTTCCGCCGCCTGGTCCAGGCGCATCAGGCCGTTCTTGGAGGCCAGCGTGGGAATGGTGGTCCAGTGGAGGTAAAGCACATCGCCGCAGTTCCCGGCCTGTAACGCTGTGAGAACCTTGTTCAGGCCCTGGCCCGGAGCCTCGATCTTGACCCGGACGCCGGGGTGCTTCGCCTCGAACCTTCGGACCGCTTCGCCGAACAACGCAAGTTCGTCCGGCGTTCCCCGGCACCAGAATCGCAGCGTGCGCTGATGCTCCTCGGAACGGCGCCGGCAGGTGAACGGCAAGACCGCCAACACCAGCAGGCCGATGAACACGATATGGTCGAGGGCAATCCCCTCGCCTTTAGGCCGCGGCGCGGGCTGCTGCGAGCTCGGCTTGGGAATAGCTGGCGTCATCGGTTGGCCCTGAATACCCGCCGCCCGTGCCGCCGCTCTCTGGGACATAATCGTCAGAGAGGGAGAAGAACGCGCGACGAAATGACGAGGCTCCGGGAACGTCCCGCCCCATAGGTCAGGTTACGTTATAGCCCAGACGGCAGCAGGTGTCAACCCTTCGGAACGCCCAGGGGTGGCTGAGGAGCGGAGGCAAGACAAACCGTTGCGGAGAAGTCGGAAAATACTCAGCCGCGCGGCGTGACGTGAAGGTCCTTCTTGGCGGCGGCCAGCTTTTCGGGGAAATCACCCTGTTTGAGCTGGGCGGTCCACTTCTTCATAATCCGCGATCCGCCGAAGCCCATCACATGCTTCCACCAGCGGCGCACCCAGAGCTTCCAGCCTGTCCCGATATGATGCATCCAGAAGATCACCACCGGCAGGCTCAGGGTGTGCAGCCCGATCGAGAACATCTGCGAGGGGCGATAGAAATGGCCCATAATCTTCTGGATCGACGCCTGCATCGTCTCCGGCGTCAGCGGAGCGTCCGGCTCAAACAGCGGGAAGTTTCCATCGTAGTATTCCCAACCGACCAGCTCCTTGGCAAAGATACGGTGCTCATCGCGGAGCCGCTGGGTCAACTCGGTGCCGGGCAGGGGCACGGGCAACAGCACCTGGACGGTGTCGAGCCGGGCCTTGCGGATGAACGTCCGGAACCGCCGCACGCGCTCCGCCGCATCCATGTGAAACGGCTGCCCCGGCTGGGCCGGATAGGCAAAGATGAACATCCCATGCACACAGAACCCGGCCCGCCGATAGATTCGGGTCAGCTCAATCATTGTTTCGGGCTTCAGGCGCTTGCTCATCGCCTCCAGCTCCTCCGCGATGGGCGACTCGAACCCGATGGCCACGGTGTTGATGTTCGCGTCGCGCATCGCCGCCAGCAAGGCGCTGTCCTTCGCCTTGTCCAGGCGAATCTGGGCGGTGATTCGGAACCGCGTCCGCGCCCCGCGCTGATAGTCGCGCAGCAGCTCGCAAAGGCGCAGCGTCTCGGTCCGGTCCTGGCCGAAGAGGTCGTCAACGATGAAGAACCGCTTGGCGTCATGCTTCTCGTGCAACGCGGCGAACTGCTGCATCAGGCGTTCGGGCGAGGCATAGCGGGGCCGGCCCTTGACCGTGCAGAACTCGCAATCCATCCCGCAGCCCCGCACCCGGCTCACCGGGAAGAGCTTGATGTCCGCCCCGCGCACCAGCGAGAAGTCGGGGATGGGCAGGTCGTCGAAGCAGGTCAGCAGCTCGGCGTCCGGCGTGCGGGTCACCGAGCCGTTCTCGCGGTAGGCGATACCGCGAATCGTCGCCGGCTCGCGTCGCCCGTCGAAATGGTCGAGCAGCTCGGCCAGCACGTGTTCGCCCTCGCCCAGCACCACAAAATCCACCCCGTGGTCCAGTGCTTCGGGGAGAGTCTCGTCGCAGAAGTGCTGCCCGCCGGCGATGGTGGGAATGCCCATCCCCTGATAGCGGGTCGCGACTTCGAGCAGGCGCGGGATGGTGCTGGTCAGGCCGCCGTACAGGCCAACCACGTCCGCCGGACGCTCGCTCTGAATGGCCGCGTGGTCGGGCCGGCCGTTGGCGTCCTTCGGCCCGCGCTGAAAGTTATTCTCGTCGATGACCTCCGCGTCCCAGCCGGGGATATCGTTGACCGCCGTGGCGACCGTGACCGGCCCCAGCGAGCTGGTGATCCGGCCGACCGCAGAATAGACATTAAATGCAGGATAAGCCGGGACAATGATCCGAAGCATCCGACGCGAGGCGCGGACGGGGTGGGCAGGAGCAACCATGGTTTTCTCTTCCTTGTAAGTGATCAGCACGCGACAGGACAAAACCCGCTGAATGGGAGGGCGGGAGGCCACATGGTCCACGCGAAGGCTGTTGCATGTGGCCCATCTATTTTCAGTATAACCCCTTTTTCGTTCAAAAGCAACGCGGGCGGAGAAGTCCGTGTGAAACGGG